>DATFUK010000093.1:0-19366 GCA_035260865.1 Candidatus Methylomirabilota bacterium
CGCGAAGTTGCTCGTCGCCATGATGACATCCGAGTTCTGGATGTCGATCAGGTTCGTCGTCATCGCGCCCCGCCCGAACGTGGTCCCCAGAGCTGGGACCGTGGCGGAGTGTCAGACTCGGGCCTGATGCTCGTGGTAGACGATGCCGAAGGTGCGGTTGAGCTTGCTGAGGAGGTAGCACTCCTCGTTGTCGATGCAGGCCGAGCCGAGGGAGGCGATCGCGTCGAGGCGATTGACCACCACCTCCTGGCCGTCCTTGTTCTTCTCCTTCTCGATGAAGTACTTCTCGCGGGTGTCGTAGTACCGCTTGGCGATCTGCTCGTACATCCAGTCGAGCGGCTTCTCCTCCCACTTGTCCGAGCCGGGGGCGCGGTACATCGCCTTGGTCGGCCGCAGCGGGTTGTTGGAGAGCTGGATGGTCGCCGCGCCCTTCGGGCAGAGGCGGCCGAGCGTGTGGGGCGTGTCCGGGTGCCCCTCGATGTCGATGATCTTGTCGCCCTTGGAATACACGAGCTGTATACAGCCGACCGCGCAGTACGGGCAGACCCCGGAGTGGACCTTGGCTTCCTTGAGCTTGAGCGTGGTGGCGGCCGCCTGCACCGGCTTGAGGTCGAGAGTTGCGGTCCCGACGGCGACGCCCGCGCCGGTAGACCCCGTGTACTTGAGGAAATCACGCCGCGATAGGCTCATGGCGACACCTCGTTGTGTTGGGGACCGCGTCTCGCGCTGTGAACCGTTTCTCTAGAATCTGCCGCTAGTTGCGGGAATTCTAGGGCGCTGGTCAGACCAGTGTCAAGGGAATCCTCGGTCAACCTTCCTCACCGCGCCCCAGGTGCGCCCGGTCCTTGATGTAGAGGGCATAGCGGGTCTGCACCAGGGCCTCGGCATCCCCCAGCCGGCCGGCCTCGATCGCCTCCATGATCTCCCGCTGGTGGCGGACGTCCACGATGGCGCCCCCCAGGATCGGGTCATAGTATCGGCTGAGCTCGAGCAGGAGGCGCCGCGCCTGGGTCGGATTCCCCAGGCTGGCCAGGAGCTCCCGGATCAGCACGAGGGCATGGTCCTCACGCTTCCGGGCCTTGAAGCCCTTGCCGCCCGGCGCCGGTCCCCCTTCCGGCTGCTCGTCCGGCGTCATGGCCTCTCCTCCGTAGCTCGGGCTCTTGCCTCCGGTCCGTACAGGACGCGCACCAGCACCAGCCCCTGCGCGGGCGCAGTGGGCCCGGCCCGCTTCCGATCCCGACCGTCCACCACCTCGCCGATCCAGCCGGGCCGCCGCGCCCCTCGCCCGACCTCGACCAGGCTCCCCACGATGTTGCGGACCATGTGATGCAGGAAGCTGTCCGCCGAGAGGCAGATCACCAGACGCTCGCGCCGGGCCACCACCCGCGCCGACGTGATCGTGCAGAAGGGCGTGCGATCGCGGCCCGCCGACGCGCAGAAGGCGCTGAAGTCGTGCTTGCCCCGAAGGGCGGCGAGCCCGGCCGCCATCGTGTCCGAGTCCAGCGGGAACGGCGCGTGCCAAGCGTAGCGCCGCAGGAACGGATCGGCCTGTGGCCCGCAATCGATCAGGTAGGCGTATCGCTTGCCGCGGGCCCAGCGGCGCGCGTCGAAGCCGGCCGGCGCCTCGCGCGCGTCGAGCACGCGCACCGCGGGCGGGAGCAGCGCATTGAGCGCGCGCTGGAGCGCCGCCGGCGCGACCGCGGAGGAAGTGGCCAGGCTCGCGACCTGCCGGAACGCGTGCACGCCCGCGTCGGTGCGGCTCGCCCCGGTGATCTTCACGGGGCCGCCCAGCACCCGCGCCGCGGCCTCCATCAGGAGGCCCTGCACGGTGGCCAGCCCGGGCTGCACCTGCCAGCCGTGCAGCTCCGTGCCCTCGTAGGCCAGCGTGAGCCAGACGGTGCGCCCGCCCTCTGGACTGACGGTGGTCAGCGGATCAACAGCTCCGCGATCTGGATGCCGTTCAGGGCGGCGCCCTTCCGGAGCTGATCGCCCACGACCCAGAAGTTGAGCCCGTTCGGCAGCGTCGCGTCTTCGCGAACGCGGCCAATGTAGCAGTCGTCCTGGCCCTCCACGACCACCGGCATCGGGTAGCGGTTCTCGGCGGGCTCGTCCCAGAGCTTGAGCCCGGGGAAGCCCGCGAACACCTCGCGCGCCCGCTCGCGCCCGATCTTCACCTCGGTCTCCGCGTTGACCGACACCGAGTGGGCGGTGAAGACCGGCACGCGCACCGTGGTGGGCGAGATCAGCAGGTCGGGCAGCTCGAGGATCTTGCGAACCTCGTTGACCAGCTTCAGCTCCTCGCCGGTGTAGCCGTCGGGACCGAACTTGTCGATGTGGGGGATGACGTTGAATGCGATCTGGTGCTGGAAGAACTTCGGGACGATCGCCTCGCCGCGGGCCCACGCGAGGGTCTGGGTGCGCAGCTCGTCCACCCCGTTGACGCCGGCCCCCGAGACCGCCTGGAAGCTGGTGGCGACCACCCGGCGGAGGCGGCCCGCGTCGTGCAACGGCTTGAGCGGCATCACGGTGACGATGCTGGTGCAGTTCGGGCAGGCCACGATGCCGTGATGGCCGCGCACCGCGTCGGCGTTGATCTCCGGCACCACCAGCGGCACCTGCGGATCCATCCGGAACGCGCTCGACTTGTCGACCACGACCGCGCCTGCCTTGACGGCCTGGGGAGCGTACTCCTTGGACTGAGCGGAGCCCGCCGAGAAGAGCGCGATGTCCACGCCCTTGAAGACCTCGGGGCCGACGGCCTCGACCCGCACCGGCTCGCCCTTGAACGTGATGGTCTTCCCCGCCGAGCGCGCGGACGCGAAGGCCCGCAGCTCCCGGACCGGGAACTTCCGCTCCTCGAGGATCTTGAGGGTGGTCTGCCCCACCGCGCCCGTCACCCCCACCACCGCCACCACCACTCCTGAAGCCATGACTCAGAGTATCCTTTCTATCTATTTATTTCAGTACGACTTCTCTACCTCGGCCAGGATCAAGTCCCCCATCTCGGATGTCCCCACCAGCTTGGTGCCGGCCGAGTGGATGTCTCGCGTCCGGTGCCCCCGCTCCAGCACGCGCAGCACCGCGGCGTCCACGCGATCCGCGTCGGCGCCGCGCTCGAGCGAGTAGCGCAGCAGCATGGACGCGGACAGGATCGCCGCGATCGGGTTGGCCACCCCCTGGCCCGCGATGTCGGGCGCGGTTCCGTGGACCGGCTCGAAGAGCCCCATGCGGCCGCCCTTGCCGCCGAGGCTGGCCGACGGCAGCATCCCCATGGAGCCGGCGAGGATGGCCGCCTCGTCCGAGAGGATGTCGCCGAAGGTGTTCTCGGTCACGATCGTGTCGAAGTGGGTGGGCTTGTGAACCAGGGCCATCGCGCAGTTGTCCACCAGCACGTGCTCGAGCTGCACCTGGGGATAGTCCTTCCCCACCCGCGTTACCACTTCACGCCAGAGCTGCGAGACCACCAGCACGTTGGCCTTGTCCACCGAGGCGAGCCGCTTCCTGCGCTTCATCGCCACGTCGAACGCGGCCCGGGCCACCCGCTCGATCTCGCGCGAGGTGTAGGCCATGGTGTTGACCGCGCGCGCGCCTCCGTCGGCGAACTCCTCGCGCCCGCGGGGCTCGCCGAAGTAGAGCCCGCCGGTCAGCTCGCGGATCACCATGATGTCGGTGCCCTCGACGACCGACCGCTTGAGGGGCGAGGCGTCCACCAGCATCGGGAAGCAGGTCGCCGGGCGCAGGTTGGCGAAGAGGTCGAGCTCCTTGCGGATGCCGAGGAGCCCGCGCTCGGGACGCTGCTCCTGCGGCAGCGTGTCCCACTTGGGGCCCCCCACCGCCCCGAAGAGGATCGCGTGCGCCTGCTCGCAGAGCGCGAGGGTCGCGGGCGGCAGCGGAGTGCCCGCCGCGTCGATGGCCGAGCCGCCCACGAGCCCGCTCTCGAACTCGAACCCGATGCCGGCGGCACGGCCGACGAACGCGAGGACGCGCTGCGCCTGCGGCGTCACCTCCTGCCCGATGCCGTCGCCGGGCAGCACTGCGATCTTGTAGGTCGCCATGTCAGATCCTCCGGTCTCGCTCGGTCGGGTCCCGGGGCTCCCGGTCCGCGGGCGGCGCGGGGGAGCCGGCGGGAGCCGCCGAGGCGACCGCGTCGCGACGCCGCGCCCAGAGCGGACGCGTGGGGCCGCTCAGGGCGTAGGCGAAGAAGAGCAGGAACAGGAACCACTGGGGATGAGTGGCGACGATCAGCACACCCAGGACGACCAGCACCAGCACCCCGGCGGGCCGGCGACGAGCGAAGTCGATCTCCTTGAAGCTGTAGTAGCGGAAGGTGGTGACCATCAGGATCGCCACCAGGTACGTCCCGGCCGCGAGCGCGGCCCCCAGCCAGCGCGGGATGTCGTCGGTGCCCAGCAGGAACACCACCGAGGCCACCACGCCGGCGGCGGCGGGAATCGGCAGGCCGACGAAGTAGCGCTTGTCGGTCACCCCCGCGTAGACGTTGAAGCGGGCGAGGCGGAGGGCGCCGCAGATCACGAAGAGAAACGCGCCGAGCCAGGCCGCGCGCCCCAGCGGGGCCAGGGCCATCGAGTAGAGGACGAAGGCGGGCGCGACCCCGAAGGAGACCACGTCGGCGAGCGAGTCCAGCTCGACGCCGAACTGGCTGGTGGTCTTGGTCATCCGCGCCACCTTGCCGTCCAGCATGTCCATGAGCATGCCCACGAAGATGGAGATCGCCGCATCGGTGTAGCGCTGCTGCGAGGCCAGGACCAGGGCCAGGAACCCGCAGAACAGGTTGCCGGTCGTGAGCAGGCTGGGCAGCAGGAAGATCCCCCGCCGCGGCTGCTGGCGCAGCTCCTGCCACTTCCTCCGCCGCGGCGCGCGCCCCGCGTCGCTTCCGTGTCTCCGCCTCATCGCAGCACCCCCATCACCGATTCCCCGCCTCGCACTCGGTCCCCCACCCGCACCCGCAGATCCGTTCCCCGCGGCACCACCAGGTCCGTCCGCGATCCGAAGCGGATCAGCCCGTACCGCTCCCCGGCCCGCAGCGTGTCGCCCGGCCGCGCCCGGCACACGATGCGCCGGGCCAGCACTCCCGAGATCTGCGTGACGGTCAGGCGGGCGCGGTCCCCGTCCAGGCTCATCGCGCACCGCTCGTTCTGCTCCGACGCCTCCGGCCGGTAGGCCGCGAGGAAGCTCCCCGCCACGTGCTCCACGTTCTTCACCAGGCCGCCGATCGGCGCGCGGTTGACGTGCACGTCCAGCGGCGACAGAAAGATCGACACGCGGACCGCCGGGCCGACCCAGGGATCCACCGCCTCGGTGATCACCATCACCCGCCCGTCGGCGGGGGCCAGGACCGCCCCGGGCATCCCGGGCGCGGTCCGCTCGGGATCCCGGAAGAACCCCAGGAAGGCCAGCGCCACCACCGCGAACACCGCCGCCGCGACCACCCAGCCCATCGCGGCCATGATCCCGGCCGCGGCCGCGGTGGGCAGGATGAACGGCCACCCCTCCGCGGCTACCGGAACGCGCACGCGGCCCTCCGCGGCGCCGCGGCCTCGATCACTCCCGCGGCGGCTTGATCCACGCCATCATCTTGCGCAGCCGGCCGCCCACCTCCTCGATCCCGTGCTCGGCGTCCCGCTTGCGCATGGCGAGGAATCCCGCGCGGTGCGCCTGGTTCTCCAGCACCCACTCGCGCGCGAACTGGCCGGACTGGATCTCGGACAGGATCTTCTTCATCTCCAGCTTGGTCCGGTCGTCGATGATCCGCGGCCCGCGCGTGTAGTCGCCGTACTCCGCGGTGTCGGACACCGAGTACCGCATGTAGGCGAGGCCGCCCTGGTAGAAGAGGTCCACGATCAGCTTCATCTCGTGCATGCACTCGAAGTAGGCGACCTCGGGCTGGTAGCCCGCCTCGACGAGGGTCTCGTAGGCGGCCTTGATCAGGTGTGACACCCCGCCGCAGAGGGTCGTTTGCTCCCCGAAGAGATCGGTCTCGGTCTCTTCCTTGAAGGTGGTCTCGATCACCCCCGCGCGCGTGCAGCCGACACCCTTGCCGTAGGCCAGGGCCAGGTCGCGGGCCTTGCCCGAGACGTCCTGGTAGACCGCGACCAGCCCGGGCACGCCCGGGCCCTGGGTGAAGAGGTCGCGCATGACATGGCCGGGCGCCTTGGGGGCGATCATCGAGACGTCCACGTCGGCGGGCGGCACCACCTGGTTGAAGTGGATGTTGAAACCGTGGGCGAACATCAGCATCTTGCCCTTGGTCATGACGCCCTTGATGGACTCCTCGAAGACCTGCCGCTGGGTCTGGTCGGGCAGCAGGATCATCACGATGTCGCCCGCGGCGGCCGCGTCGTTCACGGTGGTGACCTTGAGCCCGTCCTTCTCGGCCCGGGCCCAGCTCTTCGAGCCCTTGTAGAGGCCGACCACCACGTTCTGGCCGGAGTCCTTCAGGTTCAAGGCGTGGGCGTGCCCCTGGCTGCCGTAGCCGATGATGGCGACGGTCTTGCCGCGCAGCAGGCCCAGGTCAGCGTCCTGGTCGTAGAAGATCTTGGCCGGCATGGTTCCTCGTGCCTTTCTTTCGGTTTCCTGCGTTGGAAATCAGTCCGCGAACCCGACCACCTTCGGATCGTCGTTCGGCGGACGCGGGGTCTCGCGGGGCTTGCCGAGCCGCTCCTCCACCTTGCGCAACCGGGTCTTGGGACCCCGCGCGATGGCCACCTTGCCGGTGCGGACGATCTCCTGGATGCCGAAGGGCCGCAGGAGATCGATGATGCCCTCGATCTTGGACTCCTCGCCGGTGATCTCGAGGGTGTAGGCGGTGGGCGTCACGTCCACCACCTTGGCCCGGAAGATGTCGCCGAGGCGGAGGATCTCGGCGCGATTCGCCGGCTCCGCGTTGACCTTCAGCAGGAGCATCTCGCGCTCCACGTGATTCTCCTCGCTGAGGTCGGTGACCTTGATGACGTCGATCAGCTTGTGCAGCTGCTTGATGACCTGCTCGATCACGAACGCGTCCCCGCGCACCACGAGGGTCATGCGCGAGACCGACGGGTCGAGGGTTTCCCCGACCGACAGGCTCTCGATGTTGTACCCCCGCGCGGAGAACAGCCCGGCCACCCGGGACAGGACCCCGAACTTGTTCTCGACCAGTACCGCGATCGTATGCTTGCTCGTCTCGGCCACGGCGCGCTCCTAGAATCCGGTCTGGGACTTGGCGGCTTTTTCCTTCACTTCGCGCGAGGGGAGCGACAGGATCATGTCCTTGTTGGCGCCCCCCGCCGGCACCATGGGGAAGACGCACTCGTCCTTGTCCACGCAGACGTCCAGGACCACCGGGGCCGGCGTGCTCAGCATCTTCTCGAGCGCGGGCACCACCTCGCTCGGCTTGGTCACCCGGATGCCCACGCAGCCGTAGGCCTCCGCGAGCTTGACCCAGTCCGGGATGCCCGGCAGGTCGATCGCGAAGAAGCGCTCGTTGTAGATGATCCGCTGCCACTGCCGCACCATCCCGTGGCCGCTGTTGTTGATGATCACGGTCTTGACCGGCAGGTTCTCGGTGAAGCACGTGGCCAGCTCCTGGCTGTTCATCGAGAAGGAGCCGTCGCCGTCGATGTTCACCACCAGCTTGCCCGGGTGCGCGGCCTGCACGCCCATCGCGGTGGGCAGCCCGTAGCCCATCGTGCCGAGGCCGCCCGAGGTGCACCAGCGCCGCGGGTGCTTGAAGCGGTAGTACTGGGCGGCCCACATCTGGTGCTGGCCCACCCCGGTGACCACGTAGGCCTCGCCCTGGGTCAGGTTCGACAGCTCCTGGATCACGTACTGGGGCTTGATCACCTCGTCGTCCCAGT
Organism: Candidatus Methylomirabilota bacterium; assembly: GCA_035260865.1. Lineage (GTDB taxonomy): Bacteria > Methylomirabilota > Methylomirabilia > Rokubacteriales > CSP1-6 > CAMLFJ01. The sequence continues at coordinate 7,857 of DATFUK010000093.1, forward strand.
CGTAGCGCAGCGGAAAGTCGCGCTTCCAGTCCGCGAGCTGGGCGGCCCACTGCCGGCGGCCCTCGGTCACCGCGGCGGGCACCCCGTCCTTGAGCTCCTCCCGCACCGCCTCGATCAGCCGGCGCAGCACGCGCTTGCAGTCGCCCACGATCGGGATGTCCACCTTGATGTTCTTGGAGATCGACGACGGGTCGATGTCGATGTGGATGATCTCCGCGTTCGGGGAGAACGCGTCCACCCGCCCGGTCACCCGGTCGTCGAAGCGCGCGGCCACCGCCACCAGGCAGTCCGAGTGGTGCACCGCCATGTTGGCGTAGTAGGTGCCGTGCATGCCGAGCATGTCGAGCGAGAGCGGGTCGGCCATCGGGAACGAGCCCAGGCCCATGAGGGTCTGGGTCACCGGGATCTGGGTCAGGTCCGCGAGCTCCCGCAGCTCGGGGGAGGCGTCCGAGGAGATCGCGCCCCCGCCCACGTAGAGCACCGGCCGCTTGGCCCGTACCATCGAGCGGGCCGCCTTCTTGATCTGCCCGGGATGGCCCTCGTAGGTCGGGTTGTACGAGCGCAGGTGCACGCGCTCCGGGTACTCGAAGGTCCACTCCTTGACCAGGATGTCCTTGGGCAGGTCCACGTGGACCGGCCCCGGGCGCCCGGTGGAGGCGATGTGGAAGGCCTCCTTGATGATCGGGGCGAGGTCCTTGCCGTCCTTCACCAGGAAGTTGTGCTTGGTGGCCGAGCGCGTGATGCCGACGTTGTCGGCCTCCTGGAACGCGTCGTTGCCGATGAGGTGCGTCGGCACCTGACCGGTGAACGCGACGATCGGGATCGAATCCATCAGCGCGTCCTGGAGCGCGGTGACCAGGTTGGTCGCGGCGGGCCCGGAGGTGACGAGGCAGACCCCGACCTTGCCCGACGTCCGCGCGTACCCTTCCGCCGCATGCCCGGCGGCGGCCTCCTGCCGGACCAGGACGTGGCGCAGGCCCTCGAAGTCGTAGAGGGCGTCGTAGATCGGCAGGACCGCGCCGCCCGGCAGACCGAAGATGAGATCCACCCCTTCCCGCTTGATGCACTCGAGCACGATCCGCGCGCCTGAAAGCTTCACCGCGTATCTCTCCTTTTCACCTGGGGTGCTCGCGGCTCCTTCACCTGGGCCTGGGCGGCCGCGAGCCACGCCACCGGAACCATGTAGGGCGAGCACGAGACGTAGGTCATCCCGACCCGATGGCAGAACTCCACCGACGAGGGCTCGCCGCCATGCTCGCCGCAGATGCCGACCTTGAGCGTGGGGACGGTCCGCCGGCCCCGCTCGATGCCGACCCGGACCAGCTCCCCCACCCCGTCCTGGTCGAGCACCGCGAAGGGGTCGCTGGGCAGCAGCTTCTTCTCGAGGTAGTAGGGCAGGAACTTGCCGATGTCGTCCCGGCTGTAGCCGAACGTCATCTGGGTCAGGTCGTTGGTGCCGAACGAGAAGAACTCCGCGTACTGGGCGATCCGGTCCGCGATCAGCGCGGCGCGCGGCACCTCGATCATGGTGCCCACCGAGTAGGCGACCTTCCGTCCCGTGTCCGCCAGCACCTGCCGGGCCACGCGGTCGGTCATCTCCCGCGTCAGCTTCATCTCCGCCACCGTGCCGGTGAGCGGGATCATGATCTCGGGCTCGACCTTCACGCCCTCCGCCGCCACCGCGCAGGCCGCTTCCATGATCGCGCGCACCTGCATGTCGTAGATCTCGGGGAACGTGATGCCGAGCCGGCAGCCGCGGTGGCCCAGCATCGGGTTGGCCTCGAGCAGCACCTCCAGGCGGGCCTTGATCGCGCCCAGCTCGGCGTGGCGCTCGGGGTTGAACCCGCGGGCGTCGAGCCGCGTGTACTCCTCGAGCACCTCCTTGTACTTGGGGAGGAACTCGTGGAGCGGCGGGTCCAGCAGCCGGATCGTCACCGGGTACGGGGCCATCACGCGGAAGATGCCGATGAAGTCCTCGCGCTGGAAGGGGAGGAGCTGGTCCACCGCCTTCTTCCGCGCCTGGTCGTCGCGCGCCATGATCATCTCGCGCACGATCGGGATGCGCTCGTCCCCGAAGAACATGTGCTCGGTGCGCACGAGACCGATGCCCACCGCGCCGAACTCGCGGGCCTTGACCGCGTCCGCGGGGGTGTCCGCATTGGCCCGCACGGTGGTGGTGGCGTGCCCCTGGGCCCAGCCCAGGAGCTCCCGGAACTCGTCGGAGAGCTTGGGGTCCACGAGGGGCTGGGCGCCCACGATCACCTCGCCGGTGGCTCCGTTGAGCGTGATCACCTGCCCCTCGCGCACGACCGCGCGGCCGGCCCGGAAGAGATGGTTCTCCTCGTCCACCACCACGTCGCCCGCGCCCACCACGCAGCACTTGCCCCACCCGCGGGCCACCACCGCCGCGTGCGACGTGAGGCCGCCCCGCGAGGTCAGCACGCCCTGGGCCGAGTGCATGCCCGCGACGTCCTCCGGCGAGGTCTCGGCGCGCACCAGGATGACCGCCTCTTCACGGAGGGCCATGTCCACCGCCTTCTCCGGATCGAACACGACCTTGCCCACCGCCGCCGCCGGGGTGGCGGGCAGGCCGGTGGCGATCGCGGTGTAGCGCGCGGCGGGATCCACCGTCTTCACGAGGAGCTGGTGGAGCGAGGCCGGCTCCACGCGCAGCAGCGCGGTGTTCCGGTCGATGAGCCGCTCCCGCACCATCTCCACCGCGATGCGGACCGCCGCCGCTCCGGTGCGCTTGCCGGATCGGGTCTGCAGGATGAAGAGTTGCCCTTCCTGGACGGTGAACTCGATGTCCTGCATGTCGCGGTAGTGACGCTCGAGCCGCTCCTTGATCGCGGTGAGCTTGGCGTACACCGGGGGCATCCGCTGCTTGAGCGCGTCGAGCGGCTCCGGGGTGCGGATGCCCGCCACCACGTCCTCGCCCTGCGCGTTCACCAGGAACTCGCCGAAGAAGCGGCGCTCACCGCTCGACGGATCGCGCGAAAAGCACACCCCGGTGCCCGAGGTCGGGCCGAGATTGCCGAAGACCATCGCCATCACGGTCACCGCGGTGCCCCAGTCGTCGGGCAGCCGGTGGATGCGCCGGTAGTCCACCGCCTTCTTGGCCCACCAGGACTCGAAGACCGCGTTGATGGCCAGCCGGAGCTGCTCGTGCGGATCCTGCGGGAAGGCCCGGCCCGTCCTGTCCTGCACGAGCTTCTTGAACTCCGCGACCAGCGCTCGCAGGGCCGCGGCCGGGAGATCGGCATCCGTCTTGGCGCCCGCGCGCGTCTTCGCGGTGTCGAGCAGCGCGTCGAAGGCGTGACGGTCGATGGCGAGGACCACGTCGCCGAAGAGCGTGATGAAGCGGCGGTAGCAGTCCCAGGCGAAGCGCTCGTTCTTGGTCCGCGCCGCGAGCCCCTCCACCGACTTGTCGTTGAGGCCCAGGTTGAGGACGGTGTCCATCATGCCGGGCATCGACGCGCGCGCGCCCGAGCGGACCGACACCAGCAGCGGCCGCGCCGGGTCCCCCAGCCGGCTGCCCGCGGCGGCTTCGAGGCGCGCGAGGTGCGCCATGACCTGGGTCCAGAGTCCGGCCGGATGCTTCTTGCCCGCCGCGTCGTAGGCGGCCCACGCCTCGGTGGTGATCGTGAAGCCGGGCGGGACCGGCACCCCCATCTTGGTCATCTCGGCCAGCTCGCAGCCCTTGCCGCCGAGCAGGTTGCGCAGCGCGCTCGAGCCCTCCGCCTTGCCCCCCGCGAAGGAATAGACGTACTTGGTCCCTCGACCGGAAGGACGCGTGGATGCACGCGCGGTCGGGTGCGCGGCGGTGCGTCGCGCGCTCTTCCGACTCCGGGCCTGCGCCATCACGGGACCCCCTGAGCGATTCGGTGGCAGAGAAAAAGACACAGGCCCATCAGCGGGCCTGCGTTAATCAGCCATGGTAGGGCGCTCGACTCCCGATGTCAACAATTAATGTTGCAGGACAGGTACTTACGAGGGGCGAGGCTTCTTCTTTCGCGCGGCCGACGCCGCGCTTCGATCGTCGGCATGGACGCCGGTAACGAGCGTCTCCACCGCGATCAGGTGGTCCAGCATCGAGCGATGGGCGGCCACCTCGTCCCGCCGCCGCACCGCCTCGAGGATACGGCGGTGGTCCTCGTGGGAACGCGTGGGCCGCCCGGGGGTGTGGAGCGACTCCTCGCGGCTCTGGGTGAGCAGATCCATGAGGGCGTTGACGATGCGGGTGATGGCGCGATTGTGGGCGCTGTTGGCGATGGCCGCGTGTAGCGCGCCGTCCTGGAGCATCCCGGTCCGGCCCGCCGCCACCTCCTTGGCCTGGTCTTCCAGGATGCGCTCCATCTCCTGGATCTCCTCGCGCGTCGCCCGCCGGGCCGCGAGGGCCGCGATGGCCGGCTCGAGCAGCCGGCGTGCTTCGAAGAGTTCGCCGACCGCCTCGCGATGGGGCAGGATCACGAGGGCCAGCGGCTCGATGAGTGTCTCCACCGAGACGTCCCGGATGAAGGCACCCTCCCCCGCCCGGATCTCGATGAGGCCGCGACTCTGCAGCGCGCGCAGGGCTTCCCGCACCGAGGTGCGGCTGACCCTGAACTTCTCGGCGAGGTCGCGCTCGGGAGGCAGGCGGTCACCGGACTTGAGCCGGCCCTCGCCGATGAGCTGCTTGACCTGGCGGACGATCTCCTCGTAGATCCGGGTGGACTTCACCGGCTCGATGTCCATCCGGCCGTGCGCGGGCGCCCCGCCCGGCTCTCGGCGAACGGACTCGCTCATGGATCTAGGCTCCTTCTCGAGCGGTCGGTCCGGACGCGGCGCTGCGGGCCAGCCACCACCCCAGCAGGGCCAGCCCGACCGCGAGGAGCAGGGAGAGGGGATCGTCGATGGTGTCGGCGTGGTCCCCGAGCCAGGCGCGCACCAGGGGATCGTCGGTCATCATCTCGCCGGCCACGTAGCCGAGCACGCCACCGCCGATCCAGATGATCCAGGCGTGATGCGCCATGAGGCGCGCCAGGAACCCGCTGCCCCAGACCACGATGGGCAGCGACAGCGCGATGCCGATGGTGACCAGGACGAAGTCGCCGTGGGCCGCCGCGGCCACCGCGAGGACGTTGTCGAGGCTCATGGTCACGTCGGCGACCACGATGATCCAGACCGCCTGGCGGAGGGAGGCGCCGTGCCGCACCTCGCCCTCCTCGGTCCCGCCCGGCCGCACCAGCCGCACCGCGATCCACAGCAGCAGCAGCCCTCCCGCGAACCGGAGCAGCGGGATCGTGAGGAGCGCGCTCACGATGGCGATGAAGAGCAGCCGCAGCGCCACCGCGGCCGCGGTGCCCCACACGCGTCCGAGCCACTGCTCGCGGGCCGACAGCGAGCGCACCGCGAGCGCGATGACCAGCGCGTTGTCGCCGGCGAGCGAGAGATCGATGAGTACGATGGTCACGAGCCGTGCCCAGAATTCCGGATCCGCCAGAAATGTCATGCCCCGGGTCCCCTGCCGTGGAGTTTACGCCATCGAGCTACGATGTCGCCGGGTCAGCCACCAGCCCGCCCAGGTCAGGGCCACCGCTAGCGCCCCCGGCACGGGATACTCCAGGGCGTGGGCCGCCCCGCCGAGCCAGTCCATCACCGCGGCGTCCTCCAGGATCATGTCGCCCGCCACGTAGCCGAGGAGCCCGCCCCCGACCCAGATGATCCACGGGTAGCGGTTCATCAGCCCGGCGAGGAGCCCGCTGCCCCACACCACGATCGGCACCGACATGCCGATGCCGAGCGTGACCAGGAGCATGTCGCCGTGAGCCGCCGCGGCCACCGCGAGCACGTTGTCGAGGCTCATCGTGATGTCGGCCACCACGATGATCCAGATGGACTCCCAGAACGACGCCCCGTGCCGGGCGCCGCCCGTCTCCTCCTCGACCGGCCGGACCAGCTTGAACGCGATCCAGATCAGCAGGAGGCCGCCGGCCAGCCGCAGGTAGGGCACGCGGAGCAGCAGGCTGATCACCCCGACGAAGAGGAGCCGCAGGACCACCGCGCCGATGGTGCCGCCGAGCTGCCCGAGGAGCCGCTGCCGAGGCGGCAGCGCGCGAACCGCCAGCGCGATGACCACCGCGTTGTCCCCCGAGAGCAGCATGTTGAGGAAAGTGATCTCCGCGAGCCGGGTCCAGAACTCCGGCGGGCCGAGGCTCACCGGCGGGTTCCCGACCGCGCCGAGGCGTCAGCCATCGTGCGAGGCGGTCACCGGGACCGGGGGCTTCCGCGCGCGCCGCAGGTACGGCTGCAGGAGGGGCAGCGCGAAGAAGACGAGCGCGACCGCGCTGATCACCCCGGAGATGGGTCGCTCGAACAGGATCAGCAGGGAGCCCTGGGACATGATCAGGCTCTGGCGCAGGGCGTTCTCGGCCAGATCGCCGAGCACGAGGGCCAGGACCAGGGGAGCCAGCGGGTAGTCGAGCTTCTTGAAGACGTAGCCGATCACACCGAACAAGAGCATGTACCAGATGTCCACCATGCTGTCGTGGACCGCGTAGGAACCCACCGCGCAGATCACCACGATGAGGGGCGTGAGGATCGGGAACGGGATCCGGAGGATCGCCGCGAAGAGCGGCACGAAGGCCAGGACCATGGCCACGCCGATGATGTTGCCGGTGTACATGCTCGCGATCAGCCCCCACACGAACTCCGGCTTCTCGCGGAAGAGCATCGGCCCCGGCTGGAGGCCCCAGATGATGAGGCCGCCCAGCATCACCGCCGCGGTGGGACTGCCCGGGATGCCGAGGGTGATCATGGGCAGCAGGGAGGCGCCGCCCGCCGCGTGGGCCGCGGTCTCGGGGGCCACCACCCCCTCGATCTCCCCCTGGCCGAAGCGCTCCGGATTGCGCGAGAAGCGCCGGGCGAACGCGTAGCTCATGAACGACGCGGGGGTGGCCCCGCCCGGCTTGAAGCCCATCCAGAAGCCGATGAAGGCGCTCCGGATGAACGTGCGGTAGTAACGGGGCAGCGTCTTCCACGTCTGCCAGACCACCGTCGGATTGATCCGGGCGCTCACCCCGCGGAACGCGAGCCCTTCCTCCACCGAGAGCAGGATCTCCCCGATGCCGAAGAGGCCGATGACCGCGATGATGAAGTCGAAGCCCTTCATCAGCTCGGTGATGCCGAAGGTGAGGCGCAGCTGGCCGGTCACGATGTCGAGCCCGGCCGAGGCGAGGATGAAGCCGATGAGGATCGACACCAGCGACTTGATCGGGTTGCCGCCGCCCAGGCCGATGAACGAGGAGAAGGTGAGCAGCTGGATGGCGAAGAACTCGGGCGGGCCGAACTTGAGCGCGATCTCGGCGAGCAGCGGAGCGAAGAGGGTGATCAGCACCACCGAGAAGAGCGCCCCCACGAACGACGAGGTGAACGCGGCGGTGAGCGCCTCGCCCCCCTGCCCGTTGCGCGCCATCGGGTAGCCGTCGAAAGTGGTGGCCACCGACCAGGGCTCGCCCGGGATGTTGAACAGGATCGACGTGATCGCCCCGCCGAAGAGGGCGCCCCAGTAGAGGCTCGTGAGGAGGATGATCGCCGAGGTCGGATTCATCGAGAAGGTGAGCGGCAGCAGGATCGCCACCCCGTTGGCGCCCCCCAGACCCGGCAGCACCCCGATGATGGTGCCCAGGGTGATGCCGAGGACGGCCAGCCCCAGGTTGAAGGGCTGCATCGCGACCTGAAAACCGAGCAGCAGGTTCTCCCAGCCCATGCTCAGTAGCCGAGCCAGGCCTCGAGCGGGCCCTTGGGCATGGGAACCAGGAACCACTTCTCGAAGACCACGAAGGTCAGCACCGGGAACAGCACGCTCAGGAGCACCACCGGGATCCAGCCGTACCGCCCGATCCAGCGCATGTAGAAGCCCATGAACAGCGTGGCCGCCACGTAGAGACCGATGAACTGGGTGAGCAGCACGAAGCCCGCCGAAGGCAGCAGCGTGCTGAGCACCGGCCTGAGCTGCGCGCGGGTGATGAAGGGCGCGCGGCTCGCCCGGCGACGCGCCTGCAGGGCGATCGCCACGCAGGAGCAGACGAGCAGGACCGCGAGCCAGAACGGGAAGAACCCGCTCTGAGGCCCGTCGGTCCCCCAGCCGATGCCGAGGCGCAGGGAGTCCCAGATCACCAGGGCGCCCCCCGCGATCAGGATCAGCGCGGTCGTCAGGTCAGCCGTGCGCATCTCCGCATCCCGGGACAGAGGAGGTGCTACTTCTTGAGCAGGCCGCCCTTCGTCATCAGGTCGCGGTGGAGCTGGTCGGCCTCGCCGAGCCACTTCATGAACGGGGCGCCCGTCTCCCACGCCGGCTTGAGCGCGCCCTGCTTGAGGTAGTCCTGGAACTCGGGCGTGTCGTACACCTTCTTGAGGAGGCCCTGATACCACTCGATCGCTTCCTTCGGCATGTCGGGCGCTCCGAAGATGCCGCGCAGCATCAGGTAGCTGATGTCCGCGCCCACCGCTTCCTTCACGGTCGGGACGTCCTTCCAATCCGGAACCGCGATCCGCGCAGTGTCGAAGACCGCGAGCGGGCGCACCCGCCCGGCCTTCCAGTGGCTGACGCATTCGATCGGGTTGTTGACCGTCGAGTCCACGTGCTTGCCCACCAGGTTGACGCAGACCTCTCCGCCTCCCTTGAAGGGCACGTAGGTGAACTTCACCCCGGTGGCCTGCTCGAGCTGGATGGTCAGGATCTGGTCTTCCTGGGCGGACCCGGTCCCGCCCATCTTCATCCGGTCGCCCCCCGAGCGCTCCTTGACCGCCGCGATGTACTCCTTCGCGGTCTTGTACGGCGTCTCCGCGTTCACCCAGAGGATGAACTCGTCGAGCGCCATGCGGGCGATCGGGGTCAGGTCCTTCCAGTTGAAGGGCACGCCGGTGTGCAGCGGGGTGGTGAAGAGGTTCGACAGGGTGATGACCATCGTGTGGGAGTCGCCCTTCTTACTCTTGACGTGGAGGAATCCCTCCGCGCCGGCGCCCCCCGACTTGTTCACCACGATGATCGGCCGCAGGGAGAACCGGTGCTTCTCCACGATCCCCGCGATCAGACGCGCCATCTGGTCCGCGCCCCCGCCGGTGCCGGCCGGGATCACGAACTCGATGGGCTTGGTCGGCTCCCAGGCCGCCGCCGGCGCCACGGGACAGACGAGCGCTGCAATTGCGAAGGCCGGGACCAGCGCCGCGAGACGTCGACAGTGACGAATCATGTCCCCTCCTGGTGGTCGGGGTCGGAGCGTCGCTGCGGGAATTGCGGACGGCTAGTTGCCGGGACGCTCCTTCCAGAACGGAATCACGCCCGGGATCTCCCACTTCTCCCACATCTCGTCGACCTTGGACTGGAAGTAGTCGAGATCTTCCTCGGTGAAGTGGGCGAAGCGGCCCTGCTTGAGCAGATACTCGCGGACGGGCTTGCGCGGGCGGCCCTCCACGATGGCCTTGGTCTTGCCGTAGTGCCGCACCACCCCGTCCTCGACCTCGTAGAGCGGGAAAACGCCGGTCTCGACGGCCAGCTCGCCCAGCTCGTGGGAGAGCATCGGGTCGTAGTCCCAGCCCTTCGGGCACGGGTCGAGCGAGTGGATGAAGGTCGGCCCCCCGATGGTGAGGGCCTTGCGGACCTTGTTCATCATCTCGACCGCGTAGGAGGCGTCCACGGTGGCCACGTACCGGCACTCCGGGTGGCCGGCGGCCAGCATGCCCGCGGTGTTCTTCTTCCAGCGGGTGTGGATGATGCGCTTGACCGAGCCGGGCGGGCTGAACGTGGTGTTCGCGCCGTAGGGTGTGGACCCCGAGAGCTGGATGTCGGTGTTGGCGTACGACTCGTTGTCGTACATCAGGATCAACGAGTTGTACTCCTTGTGGGTCAAGGTCGCCGAGATCGCGCCCAGCCCCATGTCCGCGCCGCCGCCGTCGCCGCAGAACGCGATGACGTTGATCGGCTCCGACTTCATCTTGCCCTTCTTCATCAGCGCCTTGAGCCCCGCCGCGGTCCCGAGGGCGGCCGAGCCCGAGGAGCCGAGCTGGGTGTGCATCCACGGCACCACCCACGGGGTCGTGTAGTACGTGGTGTTCGCCACGTACATGCAGCCGGTCGAGCCGAGCACGATCGTGCGCGGGCCCGCCGCCTTGACCATGAGCTTCATGACCAGGGCCGACTCGCAGCCCTGGCAGGTGCGGTGGCCGGAGGTGAAGTACTCCTCGAGCGTGACCTTCTTGACGCCCTTGAAGGGCTCGAGGATCTGCGTCGCGTTCGTGAAGGCGGAATCAGCCATGAGATGGGTCTCCTATTCCCGTACGCCGAGCCAATGCGTCTTCGGGTCCGACTTCCCTGCCTTCGCGGCCGCATAGCACATGTCCGCCGCCTTGGCGACGTCTTCCAGGGTGACCTCGCGGCCACCCAGCCCGCAGATGAAGCTGAGCAGCGGCGGGCGCTTGTCCGCATTGTACATCGCGGCGCGGATCTCGTTGGCGACCACCCCCGAGTTGAAGGGCGAGCCGAACGAGTAGTCGCGGTCGATGACGCCGATGGCGGAGGCCTTCGAGAGCGCCTTGACCATCCGATCGGTCGGGAACGGCCGGAACCAGCGCGGCCGCACCAGGCCCACCTTCTTGCCCTGGGCCCGCATGTTGCGGATGCCGACCTTCATGGGCAGCGAGATCGTCCCCATGCCGACCAGGATGACCTCCGCGTCGTCGGTCATGTACTCCTCGAACCACGGGTTCTCGGGCCCGCGGCCCATCACCTTGCGGAAGTCGGCGTAGGCCTCTTCGATCACGGTGGTGGCCCGCTTCATGGCCTCGTCGTTCTGCCTCCGGATCTCGATGACCCAGTCCTCGTTGGCCTGGGGCGCCACCGTGATCGGGTTGTCCGGGTGTAGCTGCAGGTCACCCCGGTCGTAGCGCGGGAGGAACCTGTCCACCAGGCCCCGGCTGGGTACCTGACAGATGGTCTGGGAGTGCGTGAGGAAGGCGCCGTCCGCCGAGATCGCGATGGGCAGAAAGACGCGCCGGTCCTCGGCGATCCGGTAGGCGAGCAGGGTGGTGTCGAGCATCTCCTGGGCCGTGTCGACCCAGATCAGCAGCCAGCCGAGGTCCCGGACGACCAGCGCGTCATTGTGCTCGACGCCGAAGGCGCCCGGATCGTCGAGCGCCCGGTTGCCCACCATGCAGACCATGGGTACCCGCAGGGGGGGCGTGACGGTGAGGCACTCCATCGCGTACATCCAGCCCACGCCCGACGAGCCGCAGAACACGCGCGCGCCCACCGTGGAGGCATGCTTCACGATCTCGAACTGGCTGTGCTCGCCCTCGGCGACGATGTACTCGGCGACCAGCTGCCCGTTGGCGATCTTCTTGGCGATGGCCTGCATGACGGTGTCGTACGGCCGGATCGGGTACGCGGTCACCACGTCGAGGTCGGCCAAGGTCAGGGCCTCGGCACAGGCCTCGCTGCCCGAGATCAGCATCTCCTTGTGATCCGCGACGGC
>DATFUK010000094.1:0-3057 GCA_035260865.1 Candidatus Methylomirabilota bacterium
GGCGACGCGCTCCGCGATCTGCTCGACCCGCGCTGGCGCGAGTGAACTCGCCGGCGGGAGAATCGGGTCGACCCGCTGCTGCGAGATAGACGGATCCGCTTCTCTATCTAATATCTAATGCGGGGGCCCAGAAATGGCCCCCGCACTCCCCCAGTCGGCGGACAACCGTTCCGAACCCGGGTTGCGTGTCTGGATTGCGCTGTTCAGCAGTTGAGCAGTTGATTCAACCCGAGCGGCCCGCCGCCCCGCCCGCTCCCCGCCGCCTAACTGTGCTTGCGCAGCTCGAGCCGCCCGATCTGCCGCCGATGCACCTCGTCCGGCCCGTCCGCGAACCGCAGCGTCCGCGAGTGCGCCCACATGGACGCGAGCGGGAACTCCTGGCTCACCCCCCCGCCGCCGTGGAGCTGCATCGCCCGCTCCACCACGCGCCCGGTGATGTTCGGCACCGCCACCTTGATCTCCGCGATGGCCTGCCGCGCCGCCTTGTTGCCGACGGTGTCCATCATGTAGGCCGCGTGCAGCACGAGCAGGCGCGCCTGGTCGATCTCGATCCGCGACTCCGCGATGCGCTCGAGCGTGATGTCGTTGTCGGCCAGGGGCTTGCCGAAGGCGACCCGCTTGGTGGCCCGCTTGCACATCAGCTCGATCGCGCGCTCGGCCACCCCGATCTGGCGCATGCAGTGATGGATCCGCCCCGGGCCGAGACGGCCCTGGGCGATCTCGAAGCCGCGGCCCTCGCCGAGCAGCATGTTGGCGGCGGGCACCTTGACGTTCTCGAACAGCACCTCCCCGTGGCCGTGGGGGGCGTCGTCGTAGCCGAATACGGTCAGCATGCGCACCACCTTGATGCCGGGGGTGTCGCGGGGCACCAGGATCATGGACTGTTGCTTGTACTTGTCGGGATTCCTCGGGTCCGTCTTGCCCATGAAGATGAGGACCTTGCAGCGCGGATCGCCGATGCCCGAGGTCCACCACTTGTGGCCGTTGATCACGTAGTGGTCGCCCTGCCGCTCGATGCGCGACTCGATGTTGGTCGCGTCCGAGGAGGCCACCTTGGGCTCGGTCATCGCGAAGGCGGAGCGGATCTTGCCCTCGAGCAGGGGCTGCAGCCACTGCTTCTTGTCCTCGGCGGTGCCGTAGCGCTCGAGCACCTCCATGTTGCCGGTGTCGGGCGCCGAGCAGTTGAAGACCTCCGGGGCGATGGGGGAGCGCCCCATGATCTCGCAGAGCGGCGCGTACTCGAGGTTGGTGAGGCCGGCCCCGCGCTCGCTCTCGGGCAGGAACAGGTTCCAGAGGCCGCGCTCGCGCGCCTTGGCCTTGAGCTCTTCCATGATGGGAGGGATCTGCCACCGCGTCGGGCCCGAGTTGAGCTGGTCGGAGAAGACCTGCTCGTTGGGCGCGACGTGCTTGTTCATGAAGTCGGTGAGCTGCTCCATGTACATCTTGGTCTTCTTCGAGTACTCGAATTCCATGTGGGCCCTCCCGGCGCCGGTGCCTCTGGTACGGTGTGCTTCCGCCCCTGACGTGGCCCCAACCCTAGGGCCGAGCCGCGCGATTGTCAACGCCGGCGGGGGGCCGGCGTCTGGACTTGGAGAGCCCTCCGTGGTAGAAAAATGCGAGACTTACGCGACGTCCGGCGCTGACCATGCTCTCGATCTCCGACACGGCTACCGAGATGGTGAACTGGGTATTCCCCGAGCACGCGGGGGCGCCCGGGCAGATCCACGGGGGCCGCATGATGCAGTGGATCGCCACCTGCGGCACGATCGCCGCCTCGAGGGTGGCGCGCGGCAACGTGGTGCTGGGGGCGATGGACGACATCGATTTCCTGCACCCGGTCAAGGTGGGCGAGGTGGCGGTGCTGCGGGCCCAGGTGGAGTACGTCGGCCGGTGCTCGCTCGAGGTCGGGGTGCGCGTGTACGCCGAGAAGCCGGCCACCGGTGAGCGTGCCCTCACGCTGTCGTCCCACCTCGTCTTCGTCAAGGTCGACGAGCACGTCAAGCCGCTTCCGGTGCCGGAGACGGTGGTGCCGCGCGGGGCCGACGAGGAGGCGCTGCACGCGGGGGCGGGCGAGCGGCGCGCCCGCCGGCTCACGCGCTTCGCCCGGCGCGCCGAGCGCATGCGCGAGGTGGAGGACGACGCGCCCGAGCAGATCCGCTGGCGGTTCGAGTCGTGCCGGTCGGTGCTGCCGGAGGATCTGCTGTTCGGCAATACCATGTTCGCGGGCAAGCTCCTGCTCGACATCGACGAGGCGGGCGGGATCCTCTCCATGCGGTACTGCCGGGGCCTGGTCATGACCGCGTGCCTGGACGCGCTCGACTTCTACGCCCCGGTCCACGCCAACGAGGTCGTCACGTTCCAGGCGGGCCTCAACCACGTGGGGACGTCGTCGCTGGAGATCGGGGTGAAGGTGCTGAGCGAGGTGCCGTGGACCGGGGAGATCAAGCACGCCTGCACCGCCTACCTCAGCTTCGTGCACCTGGGCTCCGATCCGAGCGCTCCTCTGCGGCCGCGGCCCTGCCGGCCCTTCACGCCCGAGACCCCCGCCGAGCGACGGCGGTGGACGCTGGCTCTCGAGCGTCGCGCCCGGCGGCTGGAGCGCGTCAAGACCCTGAAACTATCACTCAGCGCGTAGGAGATTGGCATGTCTGGACATTCACGGTGGTCGCAGATCAAGCGGAAGAAGGGCAAGACCGACGTGCAGCGGGGGAAGCTCTTCTCCAAGATTCTTCGCGAGATCACGGTGGCGGCGCGCAACGGCGGCGGGGACCCGAAGGGCAATCTCCGCCTCAAGGCCGCGATGGAATCCGCGCGCGCCGCCAACATGCCCGCCGACAACATCAAGCGGGCCGTTCAGAAGGGGACGGGCGAGTTGCCGGGCGAGCAGTACGAGGAGATCACCTACGAGGGCTACGGCCCCGGGGGTGTCGCCGTGCTCCTGCGCGCGCTCACGGACAACAAGAACCGCACGGGGCCGGAGCTGCGCCACATCTTCGAGAAGAACAGCGGGCACATGGGCACGGCCGGGTGCGTGGCCTGGATGTTCGAGCGGCGGGG
>DATFUK010000095.1:0-23620 GCA_035260865.1 Candidatus Methylomirabilota bacterium
CCGCCGCAACATCGAGCTGCTGACCAGCCTGCTCTTCACCCTGCCGGGCAGCCCGATCCTCTACTACGGCGACGAGCTCGGGATGGGCGACAACATCTACCTCGGCGACCGCAACGGGGTCCGCACCCCGATGCAGTGGACCGGCGACCGCAACGCGGGCTTCTCGCGCGCGGACACCGCCCGGCTCTACCTGCCCCTGATCGTGGACACCGTCTACGGCTATCAGGCGATCAACGTGGAGTCCCAGCAGCGCACGCCGTCCTCGCTGCTCAACTGGATGAAGCGGCTGATCGCGGTGCGCAAGAAGACCCGCGTCTTCGGGCGCGGCACCCTCACCTTCCTCCGCCCCGCCAACGAGAGCGTCATCGCCCACGCCCGCGAGCACGAGGGCGAGACGGTGATCGCGGTCCACAACCTCGCCGGCTCGGCCCAGCCGGTCGAGCTCGACCTGCGCGCCTGGCGCGGGCACACCCCGGTGGAGATGCTGGGCGACACCCGGTTTCCCTCCATCGGCGACGGCGCCTACTTCATCAGCCTGGCGCCCTATGGCTACTACTGGTTCCGGCTGCAGCCACCACTGCCCGATCAACCCATCTATGGCATCGAGGCCGCGCCGCTCTGACCCGGCCGCGCTCGTGGCGCTGCTCTCGGGCCCCGGTCGCTCCGATCTCACGAGCTTCCTGATCCGCCAGCGCTGGTTCGCGGCCAAGACCCGCGGCATCGCGGCGGTGGACGTGCTCGACTGGGCGGTCCTCGATCCCGACGGACCGCTCGTGCTCCTGCTCCTCGCGGTGGACGGCGATCAGTACTATGTCCCGGTGACCGTATCGGCCGAGGCCGCCCCGGAGGCGGTCCTCGCCCGCGCCGGTGCGGAGGCGGTGGTGGATGCCCACCACGACCCGCGCTTCGGCCGCCGCGTCCTCGCGGCCATCGCGGCCGGCCGCTCGCCCGACGGCCTCCGCGGCCGCTTCGACTTCCGCCCCACCCCGGGCTGGGTGTTCCCTCGCGACCCGGCCGCGCTGGCCGTCCGGCGTCTCATCGGCGAGCAGAGCAATACCTCCGTGGTGGTGGGCGATCTCGTCCTGAAGTCGCTGCGCCGGCCTCAGCCCGGCCTCAACCCGGATCTCGAGATCTCGCGCTTTCTCACCACCCGGACCGCCTTCCGCCACGTGCCGCGGCTCGCCGGCTGGGTGGAGTACGCCCGCGCCGGGGGACCCGCGACGATCGCGGTGCTGCAGGAGTTCGTTCCCAACACCGGAGACGGATGGACCCACGTCCTCTCGGTCCTCGGGGGCCGAGGCGCTCAGATCGAGCGCCGATCCGACCCGCTCCTCGACGACGTCCGTCGGCTGGGCGCGATCACCGGAGGCCTGCACGTCGCGCTGGCCTCCGACGACCGCGACGCCGATTTCCGGCCCGAGCCCCTCGGCCCCGACGACACCGCGGGCTGGGCCGACGAGATCACGAGCGAGCTGGCCGCCTCCGACCTGAGCGAGCGATTCGGAGGTGCGCGGGTGGCGGACGCGCTGAAGCGCGCGCTCGCGCCGCTGGACGGGCTCGCGGGCGCGACCGCGAAGATCCGGATCCACGGCGACTACCATCTCGGCCAGGTGCTCAAGACGCCGGCTGGGTTCGTGGTCATCGACTTCGAGGGCGAGCCGGCGCGCCCGCTCGCGGAGCGTCGCCGGAAGCAGCCGGCCCTGCGCGATGTCGCGGGCATACTGCGCTCCCTCGACTACGCGGCGCACGCGGTCGCGCTCCGTCGCCCGGAGGCCGAGCGGACCGCCGCCCTCACCGCCCTCATGGCGTGGGAGGCGCGGGCGCGCGCCGCCTTCCTCGCGGGCTATCTGGACGCGGTGGCCGAGAGCCCGGTGCGCCTCGCCCCCGCGACTCCCGAGGCGCTCGGCGCCGCCTGTGCCCCGTTCGAGCTCCAGAAAGCGCTCTACGAGCTTCGCTACGAGCGGGACAACCGGCCCGAGTGGGCCGCGATCCCGCTCGCCGGGATCAACCGGATCCTCGGGCTCTACCCGACGAGCGGCTGAGCCGTTCGCGATCGGGCGGCCGCGCGCCGAGCGCGGCCATGCACACCGCGAACACCGGAACCAGGCTCGTCACGAGGACGAGGACACCGAGCGTCGTCGTCATCGCGCGCGTCAGCCCGATCGTCGCTCGGGCCGCCATCGGCAGAAGATTGACCACCTGCAGCGGGCGTGGAGTTCTCATGCCCCTCGAATCGGGCAAGTGACGTGCCACCCGGGCGAGGACGCACCCGGTCGAAACCGTTCTACTCGGTAATCCTGACCGGTCTTCTCGTGAAGCACCGCGGCGCGCGTCGCATCATCCGGTCTTCCGTTTCGCGGAATCGCGCACTTCGGCCCCGCGCGCACCGGTGGCACGTGCCGTGCGTATCAAGCCCGCACGAACGGGATCGAGAATTCCCACTCGCGGTACACAGGAGGGCGACGCCCATGCTGTGGACGATATTCGTGATCCTGCTGGTGCTCTGGGCGCTGGGCATGGTCAGTTCTTACACGCTCGGCGGCTTCATCCATCTCCTGCTCCTCATCGCGATCGCGGTCGTCCTGATCCGGGTCATCCAGGGTCGACGGCCGATTTAGTCGAGTCCTACCATGAACTACAAGGTCCAGGACCACATCAAGCCGAAGGCGCTGACCGGCATCTCCGACGATCAGATCGGCCAGCACTGGAAGCTCTACGAGGCCTACGTCAAGAACGCCAACGGGCTTCTCGACGGCGCGGCCAAGGCGGAGGCGGGCTCGCCCATGTGGGCCGAGCTCAAGCGTCGCCTCGGCTTCGAGATCGACGGCATGGTGCTCCACGAGTACTACTTCGCGAACCTCGCCTCCGGCTCGAAGCTCTCGCCGGGCAGCGACCTGGCGGTGGACCTGGGCGTGGCCTGGGGCTCGGTCGGCGCCTGGCGCGAGGACTTTGCCAAGACCGGGGGGATGCGCGGCGTCGGCTGGGCGATCCTCTACCGGGATCCCGCCACCGGCGGCCTCTTCAACTGGTGGGTGTCGAGTCACGAGCAGGGTCACCCGGCCGGGTTCAACCCGGTGCTCGTACTCGACGTCTTCGAGCACGCCTTCATGGTGGACCACGGGGCGGGAGGCCGGGACGCGTACATCGCCGCCTTCCTCGAGAACGTCAACTGGGAGGTCGTGGAGCAGCGCCACAAGGACAGCAAAGGCGGGCGCTTCACGGCCCGCTTCTGAGAGAGGACCTTCACATGAAGAGCGGCGTGCTCATCATCGCCATCGTGCTGATCGCCATCGGGGTGGTGTCCCTCGCCTACCAGGGGATCACCTACACCACGCGCGAGAAGATCATCGACCTCGGCCCCATCAAGGCCACCGCCGACAAGGAGAAGACCATTCCGCTCCCGCCGATCCTGGGCGGGCTCGCGCTGGCCGGCGGAGTCGTCCTGCTCGTGGTGGGGGCCCGACGGTAACGCGGCGGCCTCACGTCGCCGAAGGCGCCGGGTAGCCTGCCGGCGCCGATCACGGGCGCGGTCCCTTCTCGGCCGCGCCCGTGGTGTTTTCCTCTCAGCGGGTGCGGCGCGGTATCATGCAGAACGGTCATGAAGAGGCGCGCGTCCTGCTGACCGTCGGCCAGCTCGTCGAGCCGTTGACCGGTCGGCACTGGGATGCGCCGGCCGTGACGCGCGAGGTCTCGGCCCGCACCGCCCGCTATCAACGCCGCGGCCTCCGTCCCGGCGACCGGGTGCTGCTGCATTTCGGCAACCGTCTCGAGTTCTTCGCCGAGCTCCTGGCGGTCTGGAGGTCGGGCGGCGTCGCGGTGCCGCTCGACTCCACCCTCACCCGCGTCGAGCTCGAGCGCCTGGCCGAGACGGTCGCGCCCCGCTTCGCGGTGGTGGACGACGCCACCGATGGGTCGATCGCCCGCGCGCTCCCGTCCGGAGCCGCGGTGGTGGACGCGACCGAGGCGCTCCCGCCTGCCGATCTTCCCGCCGACCAGGCGCGCCCGGCGTGCGACGCCCTCGTGCTCTTCACCTCCGGATCGAGCGGCGTGCCCAAGGGCGTGGTGCACACCCACGCCTCGCTGGCCGCCCGGTGGAGCGCGCTGCGCGAGGAGCTCGGGCTCTCCGCCTACGCCCGCACCCTCTGCCTCCTGCCGACCCACTTCGGGCACGGGCTGATCTGCAACAGCCTCTTCCCGTGGCTCGCCGGGCAGGACCTCTTCATCACCCCGCCCTTCCGTCCCGATCTGCTGCTCCGCCTCGGCGCGATCGTCGACGAGCACCGGATCAGCTTCCTCTCCTCGGTACCCGCCATGTGGCGCCTGGCCCTCCGGGTGGCGCGCCCGCCGCGCGGCGGCACGCTCCGCCGGGTGCACTGCGGCTCCGCGCCCCTGCCCGCCACGCTCTGGGAGCGCGTTCGCGCATGGGCCGGCACGCCGGAGGTGTTCAACACCTACGGCCTCACCGAGACCGGGAGCTGGGTGGCGGGCACCTCGGGCGGCCCGTTCACGCCGACCGACGGTCTCATCGGCCCTCCGTGGGGCGCGGTCCTGCACGTCCAGCGGGCGGACGCGGCGCCGTGCGCGGCGGGCGAGGTCGGGGAGGTATGGCTCGAGAGCCCCGCCCTCATGCGCGGCTACCTCGGGCAGGACGAGCTGACGCGGCGGGCGATCCGGAACGGCCGCTTCGCCACCGGCGACCTGGGCCTGCTCGACGAGCGCGGCTGGCTCCACCTGCGCGGCCGCGAGCGCGACGAGATCAACAAGGGCGGCCTCAAGATCTCCCCCGCCGAGGTGGACGCGGCCGCCGAGGGCTGCCCGCGCGTCACCGACGTCTGCGCCTTCGCGGTGGACGATCCGCTCTACGGGCAGAACGTGGGCCTCGCGGTGGTCCTCCTCGAGCCCGACGACGCGGCGGTGCGCGAGCTCCACGGCTGGATCCGCGAGCGGCTCGCCGAGGGCAAGGTCCCGGCACGGTGGTGGGTGGTGGACGCGATCCCGCGGTCCGAGCGGGGCAAGGTGAACCGCGAGGCGGTGCGAGAAGCCTGCGCGGCCCGCCCGCCGCTCGATCTCACCCGCATCCTGCAGGGCCGCTGAGCATCTGAGCGAACGCGAGCGTGGCCACCTTCGGTCAGCGGGCGGAGTTCTTCCTGTACCTCTTCGGCGTTCGATGAGCGCCGGGCCACGCGCCCGCGGGCTGGCCGCCCACGCGCTCGGCCTGGTCGCGCTCAACTTCGTGCTGCTCGCCGCCTACCGCCTCCTCTTCGTGGCGCTGTTCGCCCGGCGCGCCGAGTGGCGGGACGTCCCCATCGTGCTGCTCCACGGGCTCCGCCTCGACGCGGCGCTGCTGGGCCTCGAGCTGCTCGTGATCGGCGCGCTCACCCTGCTCACACGTCACGTGCGCGGCCGCGTCCTGGTGAGCGCCCTCTGGGTGATCACCACGATCAACGCGACGGTGTCGGCGGTCAACCTCCTCTTCGTGAGCGAGCGCAACCAGCACCTCTGGGAGATGCTCTTCGCGTATCTGGCCGAGCCCCGGGACATCTGGATCGCGCTGCGCCTCTTCCTCCGGGGGCATCCCCTCCTGGTCGCGCTGGTGATCCTCGTCCTGGTCGGCCTCGTCATCCTCGCCGCCCGCCACGTCCGCCGCCTGGGCCCGCATCGCTACGATCTGTGGCGTCCCTGGCCCGTCCCCGCGGCGGCGCTGGGCGTGCTGGCCCTGTTCGCGCTCATGATGGCGCAGCCGATCACGGTCAAGACGGTCGGCGGCCGGGCCAACACCGAGGTGGCGTGGATCGCGAGCCGGCATCAGATGGCGCTGGACGACTACACGCTCAATCAGGCCGTGGTCAACCCGCTCTGGGATCTCATCCGGGAGTATGTGCCGGTGGCCGCGTCGGGTGGGCGCCGGCCGTACCGGCTGGAGCCCGCGGAAGCGCTCTCGCTCGCCCAGCGCCTGCTCGGCATCTCCGAGGGCGAGCGGCCGTATCCCTTGCTGCGCAAGCTTCGCGGCGTCGGCGGCCTCGGCATCCAGAACGTGGTACTGATCCAGGTCGAAGGGCTCGGGGCCACCCTGCTCGAGCGCGATGAGCCGCAGGGCCCGGTCATGCCGTTCCTCCGCTCGCTGGCCGCCGAGGGCCTCTACTTCCCGCGCGTCTACCAGAGCTTCCCGTCCACGGACGGCGCGGTCTTCGCGACGCTCACGAGTCTGCACTGGACCCACGCGCTGGGGGGCAGCGGCGTACGGCTCTCCCAGTCGGTCATGGGCATCTACTTCGCGTCGCTCCCGCGCCTGCTGGCCGTGCCGGGGACGCGGCACTACGCCTTCTCGGGCTTCCGCCACCGCACCGCCGAGATCACGAGCTTCCAGCGCAACCTGGGCTTCCGCACCACCGGCTTCGACGCGCTCGAGAGGCCGCTGGGGCCGGGCGCCGCGGGCCCGCTCGGCATCAACGACGGCCCCCTCCTGCGGGAGGCGGCGCGGGTGGTGGGCGCGAGCCCGGGCCCGTTCAGCCTCTACATCATGACCGGGACGAGCCACTCACCGTGGCAGGTGCCCCCCGGCGCGCCCACCCCGCTCGGCAACACACCGCTCGGGACCTTCCGCTACGTCGACGACAGCATCCGCGCCTTCGTGGAGCTCCTGCGGGCGACGAGGCCCGATTTCGACCGTACGCTGCTGGTCTTCATCGGCGATCACACCGGGCCCACCTTCGGCACCCAGCCGCTCGAGCGTCTCCGCCTGCCCCTGGTGCTGGCGGGCCCGCCGATCGCCCGCGCGCGCGCCCGCTGGTCCACGCTCCCCGACCGGCCCGCGAGCGAGGTGGACGTGCTTCCCACAATCGCCACCCTGCTCGACGGCGACCGCGTCTACGCGGGCATGGGCCGAAGCCTCTTCGAGCCGCCGGTCACCGCCGGGATCATCAGCGGCGACATCAAGGAGACGTACTATTTCAAGGACGGCTTCGCGCTGCGCTACCGGCTGAGCGCGGGCCAGGCCGAGCTGCTGGCGGTGGACGGCGACGCGATGCCACCCGCCGATCTCGCCCGTGAGCACCCGGAGGTGGCGAGCCGCCTCGCCCGTGAGTTCCTCGCGCTCTACGAGACCAGCGACCGCCTCATGCGCGAGAACCGCATCTTCCCTCTCAAGCCGGGCGCGGGCCGGGCGCCGTGAGGCTGCCGCGCGCGTTCTATACGCGCGCCGACGTGGTGGCGGTCGCCCGGGGACTCCTCGGCACGCTCCTGGTGGCGCCCACGCGCGACGGGCGGCGCGTCTCTGGGATCATCGTGGAGACCGAGGCCTACCGGGGCCCGGAGGACCGCGCCTCCCACGCCTACGGGGGGCGGCGCACCCGCCGAACCGAGACGATGTACGCGCGCGGCGGGACCGCCTATGTCTACTTCGTCTACGGGATGTATCACCAGTTCAACGTGGTGACCAACGTGGCGGACGTGCCCCACGCGGTGCTCGTGCGCGCGCTGGAGCCGGTCGAGGGCGTCGAGCTGATGCGCCGCCGGAGGGGCGGCGCGACGCCCGGCGAGCTGACGAGCGGCCCGGGCAAGCTCTGCATCGCGCTCGGCATCGATCGCCGCCTCGACGCCGCCGATCTTCTCGGCGACCGGATCTGGCTCGAGGCGGGACGTCGGATCGCTCCGAGCGCGATCGCGGCCGGCCCGCGTGTCGGCATCGACTACGCCGAGGATTGGGTCGGCCGCCCCTGGCGCTTCTGGCTGCGCGGCAACCCGTTCGTGAGCCGGGCCGGCCCGGCGGTCGTCAGACGCGCAGACGCAGCCCGCTCCGGTCGAGCGCCCACATGAGCGCCCACCAGAGCAACACGTACGCCAGCGCGTAGGCCAGCGATGCGTTGACGGCAGACGCCCACGGCGCGAAGAGATGCGCGAACAGCCAGGACTGCAGACGCGCGCCGCCGGCTCCCACCCGGACGATGAACAGGAGCTTCGCGACCACGCTCGACAGGAAGAACAGGGTGAGCGCGTGGACGCCCAGGACCGCGAAGGGCGCGGCCCAGCCGCGGCGGCCCCGCGCCTCGATCGCCCAGTGGCAGGCCGCGAGCGCCACCGCGGCCAGGCCCGCCATCAGCAGCGCGTACGAGCTGGTCCACAGGGCCTTGTTCACCGGGAACGAGAGCCCCCAGAGCCAGCCGAGCGCGGCCGCAACGACTCCCCCCACCGCGAGCCCGCCGGCGATCCGCGCGGCCGGGCGATCCGACCCATGCCCGGCGCGCAGCCAGTGCCCGGCCAGCACGCCCATGAGCGTGGTCGCGCTGGCGGGCAGCGAGCTCAGGATGCCCTCCGGGTCGTAGACCCGCGAGGCCTGCCAGATGTGGCGGGGTCCGAGCACGAGGCGGTCCACGTATCCCGCGAGATTGCCCTCCGGGCTCAGGTCGCCCGCCACGTGGCCGGGCGCGGCCACGCGCGTCATCAGGAGCCAGTAGCCCACCAGCAGCACCCCGACGGCGACCGCCTGCGCGGGCCAGCCGCGCGCGCCGCCGGTGGCCAGCACCAGGAGCGCGGCCAGGAGGTAGCAGACCGCGATGCGCTGGAGCACGCCCGCGATGCGGAGATCGGCGAGCGGGAAGAAGGGCAGCGCGTGGAGCAGCAGCCCGAGCGCGAAGATCACCGCCGCGCGCCGGAGGACGCGCAGGGGGAGGCCGCCCGCGCCGCGCTCGAGCGCCGGGTCCAGGGCCAGCGCGATCGAGACGCCCACCACGAAGAGGAAGAACGGGAAGACCATGTCGGTGGGCGTCCACTCGTGCCACGCCGCGTGCCGGAGCGGCGCGTACATCGCGCTCCACGTGCCCGGATTGTTCACCAGCACCATCGCGGCCACCGTGAGCCCACGGAGCGCGTCCACCGAGAGCAGCCGCGCCGGCGGGGCGGGCGGCGTAACAAGGGCGCCGTCGGCCACTACAAGAGCGCCGGCGGCCATCACAAGATCGAGCGGCCGGCGTCCACCATCAGGGTGGCGCCGGTCACGAAGGACGACTCGTCGGAGGCGAGGAACAGGATCGGGTACGCCACCTCGCGCGGCTCAGCCCAGCGGCCGAGCAGGTTGTCGCCCGCCCGCTGCGTGCGCATCTCCGCCTCGGAGACCCCCCGGGCCGCCGCGCGGCGGATGTGATAGGGCGTGATGGTGCCGCCTGGGCACACCGCGTTCACCCGGATGCGGTGCGGCGCCTCCTCCACCGCCAGCGCACGCGTGAACCCGAGCACCGCCGCCTTGGTGGTGTCGTACTGGCCCATGCCGCTCCGCCCCATCACCCCGTACACCGACGAGACGTTGACGATGGTGCCGCGTCCCGCCGCGCGCAGCCGCGGAACCGCGGCCTTGCAGCAGTGCGCGGTGCCGAGCACGTTGACCGCGATGATGCGCTCCCAGTCCGCGGCGGCCGCGTCGGCGAGCGGCGCGTAGACGCGCACGCCCGCCACGTTCACGAGGGTGTGCAGCCCGCCCAGGCGGCCCGCCGCGTCGTCGATGATCCCCTGGGCGGTCGCTTCGACGGTCACGTCACCGGTGACCGCCAGGACCCGCGCGCCGGGCACCGCGGCGCGGATCGACGCGGCCGCCGCCTCCACCGCGGATGCGTCGGTGTCCAGCAGCGCCACCGCGGCGCCTTCCTCCGCGAACAGCCGCCCGGTGGCCTCGCCGATCCCCCCGCCGCCGCCGGTGACGAGCGCCACGCGGCCGGCCATGCGGCCGGGCATCAGGCGAGCGTGAGCTGGTCGCCCGCCCTCACCACCATCCGCGCCATCCCGCCCTCGATCCAGCTCTCGCCCGGGGCCAGCACGACGGAAGCGGACCGGACGAGGAAGGAGCGCGGGTTCGCGCCGGGCGCGGCGGTGCCCTGATCGCGCAGCGCCCGGGCCGCGGTCATCATGCGCCGGCGCACCTGGATGATCGCGGTGTCGCTCGAGCCCAGCCGCTCCTGGCTGCGGTCCACGATGTCGCCCTGGCTCTCCTGGACCGCCTGGTCCTGGACCCCGAAGCCCGGGATGCCGCAGTACATGCGGGTCCGGTGGATCTCCCAGTCCATGAAGTAGTCGTTGTCCCGGGTCGCCGCGGTGCGCACGTCGCCATAGGGCTCGGAGGTGGCGGGCGCGTAGTCGCAGACGTGCGCGCCCTTGCCCTCGATGTTGAGCCGGATCTCCTCGTCGGTCAGCTTCCGGTCGGGATGCCACGTCACCATCCAGTTGATCGAGTGCGTGTCGTCCATCGGCACCCAGATGTGCGATTGCACGATGCGCTCGTCCAGATCGGTGGGGGGCATCGTGTAGAACGGCAGCAGGAACTGGGTGATGCGCCAGTACCAGCGGCCGTCCGGATTGGCCCGGCGCGCGCCGATGACGACCCCGTAGTCCGTGTCGGCGACCTCGAAGCGCGGGGCGCGGTCGCCCGTCGAGACCGCGGCGCCAACCCCGAAGCTCACCCGGTCCATGTCCTGCGTGACCTCGCTGTTGCGATGGTCGATCGGCGCGTGGAGGAACGAGATGTGGCTCGAGTCGATGCCGCCTTCCATGGCCTGGAACCAGTTGCAGTCCTGCACCCGGCGGGAGATGAAGGTGTGGCCCTCGGGCAGCAGGGTGAACTCGAGCTCGGGCAGCGGCGGGGGCGGGCTGGCCGGTCCCATGTAGGCCCAGATCACGCCACCCTTCTCCACGCACGGGTACGCGGTCTGCTTGACCTTGACCGCGAAGCTCGACTCGGGCGGCTCGCTCGGCATCTCCAGGCACTGGCCGTCCAGGCCGAACTTCCAGCCGTGGTAGGCGCAGCGCATCCCGTTCTCTTCCACGCGCCCGTAGTAGAGCGAGGCCGACCGATGCGGGCAGAACTCCGCGATCAGGCCGGCCCGGCCGCTCCGGCCGCGGAAGACGATGAGCCGCTCGCCGAGCAGCATCACGCGCTTCACCCGCCCGCCGGGATCGAGCTCCTTGGATTCCACCACCGGGATCCAGTACTCCCGGAGCAGGGCCCCCATCGCGGTGCCCGGTCCGGTCCTGGTCAGGAGCTCGTTGTCCTCGCGGCTCAGCATCGCTCGGCCCTCCTCACGGGAGCAAAGGTTAGCACGCGGTCTCGCGGGTCGCCAACCGGCCCTGGATTGACAAAGGCCGCGGGCTCCCGGAGGATGACCGCCCGTGACGCCCTCCGTCCGACTCGAGCTCGACGGCCCGGTGGCCCGCGTCACCCTGAACCGGCCCGAGGTGCTCAACGCGGGCGATCCGGGCTGGGTGGCCGAGCTGACCGAGGTCGTCGCGCGCATCGGCGCTGAGCGCGATTTCCGGGTCGCGGTGATCACCGGCGCCGGGCGCGCCTTCTCCACCGGCGTGGACCTCAACGCCCTCGCCGCGGGTGAGATGACGCTCCCGCACTTCGTGGCCTGGGAAGACGCGATGACCGCGATCGAGCGCATGCCGATCCCCTTCATCGCCGCGATCAACGGCCACTGTCTGGGCGGCGGCCTCCAGCTCGCCCTGGTCTGCGACTACCGGCTGGCCGCCGCGGACGCGGTCATCGGCCTGCCCGCGGTGAAGGAGTGCCTGATCCCTTCCATGGCGCTCTACCGGCTCCCGCGGCTGATCGGCGCCGCGCGGGCGCGTGAGATGATCCTCACCGGTGAGCCGATCTCGGCGGCGCGCGCGGAGGAGGTGGGCCTCGTCAACCGCGTGGTCGCGACCTCCGAGTTCCCGGGCGCGGTCGAAGCGTGCGTCGCCCGCTTCCTCGCGCTCCCCGCGACCGCGGTGGCCGCGAGCAAGCGCCTGCTCGCGCGCGCCTTCGATCTTCCCTTCGACGCGTTCCGCCGCGAGATGGAGGCGGGCTTCCGCCTCTGCCTCGACTCCGCCGAGCACCGCGCCGCCATGGACGAGATCCGGCAGCCCCGGAAAGGACCCGCGCAATGACCCCGCCCTCGACGCTCCTGCCCACTTCGGTCATCGGCAGCCATGGGCTGCCCGGCTGGGTCTGGCTCGCCCGCGAGGCGCTCGCGGCGGGGCGCATGGGCGCCACCGACGTCCGCGAGCTGATGGAAGACGCCACCCAGGTCGCGCTGCTCGACCAGGAGCGGGCGGGCATCGACGTGCTGACCACCGGCGAGATGGGCCGGGTGCGCTTCATCATCGGCTTCTACGACCACCTCCGGGGCATCCGGACCATGGAGGAGCCGCGCAAGCTCGGCCAGCCGCACTGGGACACCAACACCCCGTTCGAGGTGGTGGAGCGTGTCACCGCCCCGGCCGGGCTCGGGATCGTGGACGAGTTCAAGCTCGCGCGGTCGCTGACCGGCAAGCCGCTCAAGGCCACCGTACCCGGACCGTACACGCTGATGTTCCCGCTCCGGCTGGGCGGCGGCTACCGCGATCGCGACACCCTGCTGGCCGACCTGGTCGGCATCGTCAACGCGGAGTGCCGTGCGCTGGTGGCCGCGGGCGCCGACTTCATCCAGATCGACGAGCCGCACAGCGGCATGTACGCGGGCACCGCGCCCAACTTCGCCCAGGGCGTCAACCGCGCGGTGGAAGGTGTCGCGGCCAAGATCGCGGTCCACGTCTGCTTCGGCAATCTCTACGGCCGCCCGTTCCAGCCGGTGCGCAGCTACCGCAACGTCTACCCGGCCATCCACGAGCTGACCGCGTCCCAGGTCGTCCTCGAGTACGCCAACCGCGGGATGGACGATCTCGCCCTCTGGAAGGAGTTCCCGACCGACAAGGAGCTGGGCGCCGGCGTGATCGACGTGAAAGCCTTCAAGGCCGAGACCGCCGAGGAGGTCGCCGAGCGGATCCGCGCGCTCCTCCGCTACGTCGCCCCCGACAAGCTCTGGCTCAATCCCGACTGCGGCTTCTGGGAGACCCCGCGCGGGGCCGCCCGCCTCAAGATGGCCGCCCTCGTCGAAGGCGCCCGCCTCGTCCGTCGCGAGATCTAGATGGCCTAGCCGGCCGCGCGGACGAGGGTCAGGTGGTCTTCGACCGTATCCTTGGCGGTGATCGCGCGGAGGACGACCTCGTCGACAGCGCCGTCCCACGCCGCGAGCGCGCGCTTGATGCCCTCGGCGGAGGTGGCCGCGATGGCGGTGTCCACCGGCTTCACGCCCATGCGCACGAAGTGGTCGTGGTACGCGGGGATCGCGTCGTAGCGCCCGCCCTCGTCGGCCAGGCGTTCGGAGGCGGCGGGACCCAGGGCCACCCGCACGTAGGCGTAGAGCCGTGGCACCGGGCGCTTCGCGGCGGCCGCGCCCGCGCGGACCAGCTCGGCGCACCGCCGCGCGTACTCCGGCGTCAGCCAGTTGAAGAGGACGCCGTCCGCGACCTCCCCCGCGAGATGGCACATCTTGGGGCCGAGCGCGGCCACGATGATCCGCGTGGACAGCGACGCCCGCAGCGCGGCCACGCCGTCCCGCACGCGCTTGAGCGCCTGCGGATTCGGGCTGCCCACGCCGAGCAGCAGGCGCTCGGGCGCGAGGCCGTGCCCGCGCACCCCGTCCGCGATGCTCTCCGGCCCCCGCGTGTGCAGCGGGATGACGCCCACGCCCAGGTCCACCCGGCGCGTCTCCGCCGCCGCGTGCGCGAGCGAGCCCAGGCCGTCCACCGGCCCCGGGTGGTTCACCCAGAACGAGCGATAGCCGAGCGCCTCGGCCTCGCGCGCCGACGCGCGGATGATCTCCGATGACACGCCCGCGAATACCGCGAATCCCTTTGCCGTGCCGGTCGCCATGATGGCCTCCTGTTGGTGTGGTGGGCCCGATTCTACGCCGCGCCGGGCTTGCGCTCCACCGCATTACGGGATACACCCAGACGGTCATGCGAGAGCCCGCGGGCATCCGCATCCTCGTATGGATGTGCGTGCTCATCGCCGTCAACCAGCTCGGCTTCGGCAGCATCATCCCCGCGCTGGCCCTCTACGCGCGCTCCTTCGACGTCACCCAGTCCGCCATCGGCCTCGCGATCGCGATCTACGGGCTCGCCCGCTTCCTCGTCGCGGTGCCGGCGGGCCAGCTCGCGGACCGCTTCGGCCGCCGCAACACGCTCGCGATCGGCGGCGTGCTTTCCGCGGTCGGCAACGCGCTCTGCGCGCTCGCGCCGAGCTATCCGGCCTTCGTGGCGGCGCGCTTCGTGGCGGGCGCGGGCGCCGCGCTCGTGCTCACCACCGGCTTGATCGTGATCGCGGACATCTCGACGCCGTCCAACCGCGGGCGGATGATGTCCGCCTACCAGGGCGCGTTCATCTTCGCGGTCGGCATCGGGCCGCTGCCCGGCGGGCTGCTCGCCACCCACTGGGGCCTCGCCGCCCCGTTCGCGGCCTACGCGGCCACCTCGTTCGTGGCCTCGGCGGTGGCCTGGCTCGCGATTCCGGAGACGCGCGCGGTCCGCGCGGCCGACGAGCCCGAGCCCGCTCCGGTGCCCTACCGCGCCCAGCTCCGCCTGCTCACCGCGCACCGCGGCTTCATGCTGGTGAGCTGCCTCGCCCTCGTGAACGCGGTCGCCCGCACCGGCGCGCTCTTCAACATCGTCCCGATCCTGGCCCGCGACCGCCTCGCGCTGCACCCCGACCGCATCGGGTTCGGCCTGGCCCTGGCGAGCGTGGTGGGCCTCGTGGTGGCCTATCCGACCGGCGTGGTGGTGGACCGCTACGGGCGGAAGATCATCATCGTTCCCGCGACCATCCTCTCCGGCCTCTCGCTCGTCCTCTTCCTGCTCGCGCCGACCTACGCCTGGTTCCTCGCCGCGTGCGCGACGTGGAGCGTGGCCATGGGGATCAGCGGCGCCGCCCCCGCCGCCTATGCCGCCGACACCGCGCCGCCCGGCATGAACGCGGCGGCGGTCAGCAGCTATCGCATGCTCGCGGACCTGGGCTACGTGGTGGGCCCGATCGCGCTCGGCCTGGGCGCCGATCTGGCCGGGGTCGAGGCGACCCTCGGCGGCACCGCGTTCCTGCTCGTCGCGGTCGCGGTGCTCTTCGGCCGCTTCGCGCCCGAGACCTACCGCGCCCGCTTCTAGACCGCGCGCGCCCGGTCAGCGGGCGCGGCGGAAGGGATAGGCGAGCTGGCTCCAGTAGTCGCCGGGGACCGGCGGACCGGCGAGGCCGTACGCCGAGGGCCAGCGATCGGCGGGCAGGTACTGCGTGCCGAAGATCCGGTCGATCACCGGCAGGTGCACCGCGAAGTTGACGTCCACCGGCTCGACCGCGTGGTGCCAGTGGTGGTACTGCGGGGTGGCCAGCACGTAGCGCAGCGGGCCGAAGCGCCAGACCACGTTGGCGTGGATGAGCACGGCCTGGAACGACACGAAGAGCACGTACGCGAAGACCGCGCTCTGCGCGAAGCCCAGCACGTAGAGCGGCACGAAGGAGAGGCCGCGCGTCACCACGATGTCCACCAGGTGCAGGCGCGAGCCGGCCAGCCAGTCCATCTGCCGGCTCGAGTGGTGGATGGCGTGGAAGCGCCAGAGCCAGGGCACCTGGTGGAAGAGACGGTGCACGCTGTACTGGGTGAGATCGGCGACCACCAGCACCTCGACGAATTGCAGCACGAGCGGCTGCGCGGCCACCGCGCCCTGGACCTCCGGCGCCACCGCCCAGCGGAAGAAGATCGCCGCGGGCGCCATGGTCAGGAACACCGTCAGCTGGACCAGCAGGTGGCTCACCCCGAAGTGCCAGAGGTCCGTACGCCATTCGGGTCGGAAGATCGGCTGCTGGCGGAGTCGCCCGAAGAGCAGCTCGATCGGCACGAAGATCGCGGAGAGCAGGAAGAGATCGAGCAGGAACCAATCGAGGCCCACGTGGTTGGAGCGGGCGACCGGCGTGGCCACCGCGACCTCGGACCCGCCCATCAGCGTGGCCAGTAGCGCGAGGCCCGCGCCGGTGAGCCCGAGCGCCTTCCGACGCTTCAGGAAGATGCTGAGGACTCCCAGCACGAAGGCGACCCCGAGCGTGATCTTGATCGTGGTCCGCACGATCTCCATCGGATACACGTCGCGGAGCGCGGGCGTGGTGAGGACGGCAGGGAACCAAAGACAGAGCACCGCGCCGAAAGCGAGCACACCCAGGACCGCCGAGAGCACGCCGGTGACCCACCCGAGGACGCCGAGACGGCTCGCCATCGTGCTTCGATCGTAGCGCCCGGGGCCGCCAATCTCCAAGTAGGCCGCCGGTGGTATGGTATCGGGCCATGACCACCCTGCTCATGCTCCCGCCGCAGACCGCCACCACGCGCGAGTGGGCCGCGCGCGTCGCCACCGCCCTGCCCGAGCTCACCGTCGTGATCGCGGAGGACGAGGCGCAGGCCGCACGCGAGATCGTCCGCGCCGAGGCCGCCTTCGGCACACCGTCCCCCGCCCTGCTCCGGCAGGCCGGGCGGCTCCGCTGGCTGCAGGCCCCGCAGGCCGCGCCGCCCGCCGGCTACTACCACGACGACCTGATCCAGCACCCGGTGGTCGTCACCAACTTCCGCGAGATCTACAACGACCACATCGGCGCGCACATCATGGCCTTCGTGCTCGCGTTCGCGCGGGGGCTCCACCACTACCTGCCGCTGCAGCTCCGGCGCGAGTGGCGGCCCGCGCCGTCGGACACCGGGGTGGTGCACCTGCCCGAGGCCACCGCGCTGATCGTGGGCGTGGGGGGCATCGGCAGCGAGGCCGCGCGGCTCGCCGAGGCCTTCGGCATGCGGGTGATCGGGATCGACGCGCGACGCCGGGAGGCGCCGCCCGGCGTCTCCAAGCTCGACGGGCCGGACGCGCTCGACGCTCTCCTGCCCGAGGCCGACTTCGTGATCCTCACGGTGCCGCACACGCCCGAGACCCAGGGCTTCATGCACCGCGCGCGCTTTCAGCGGATGAAGCGCAGCGCGTTCTTCATCAATATCGGGCGGGGGCTGACCACGCGGCTCGACGACCTGGTGGCCGCGCTGCGGGCCGGCGAGATCGCAGGGGCCGCGCTCGACGTCTTCGAGCAGGAGCCGCTCCCCGCCGATCACCCGCTCTGGACCACGCCCAACGTTCTGATCACCCCGCACACCGCCGGCTACGGTCCCTATCTCGACGACCGGCGCTGCGAGATCCTCCTCGACAACTGCCGCCGCTTCCTCGCCGGTCATCCCCTCCGCAACGTGGTCGACAAGTCCCGCTGGTTCTAATCCGGCTAGGCGCCGGCGGGGACGATGCGGGCGGTGCGGCGGACCTGGACGACGGTGGCGATGGTGCAGAGCATCAGCACGCCGACCGCGACGAGGAGCAGGCGGGGGTCGCCGTGGTCGAGGAGCCAGCCGAAGGCAAGCGGGGTGAGGCAGGAGCCCAGGTCGAGCCCCGAGTAGACGAAGCCGAATACCTTGCCGGAGGCGCCGGGCGGCGTGGCCGAGCGCACTAGCATGTCGCGCGAGGGCCCGGTCGCCCCGTGGCAGAAGCCGGTCACGGCCAGGATCACCGGGAGCAGCGCGGGCGCCACCGCGCCGGTGGCCAGCAGCATCATGAACCCCGCGGCCGTCACCAGTCCCGCGACCGCCACGACGTCGTGCCGCTGCGTGCGATCGGCGAGCAGCCCGCCCGCGAGGATCCCGCTCGCCCCGCCCACCAGGAACGCGGTGAGCGCGCCGGTGGCCAGGGCCAGCGGCGTGTCGTAGATCCGCATCAGCGTGGTCACGCCGAAGGTCTGCAGCCCGATCAGCGCGGTGGCGATCAGCGCGAAGTAGGCGAACGCGGACAGGATCGGCGCGGTCAGCAGCAGGCGCACCTCGCGCCCCGTCGCGCTCCGCGCTCGCGCCGTCGCCGGCCCCCCCGCGGCCCGGAGCTGGGTCGCCAGCACCGAGACCACCGCCAGCCCGGCCGCGCCCACCGTCACCAGCGCCACGCGCCAGCCGAAGTGCGCGGTGAGCCCGACCACCACGCTCGGCGCCACCGCCCAGCCGAGATTGCCCGAGATCGCGTGCACGCTGTAGCCGCGCCCGATCCGCCGCGGGTCCACCGACGCGTTCAGGATCGAGTAGTCGGCGGGATGGAACACGCTGTTGCCGAGCCCGGCCAGGAGTGCCACCGGTAGCAGGAGCCAGTAGGCGGGCACGAGGCCGGCCAGCGCGATGGACGCGGAGAAGAGGGCCATTCCGCCCAGGAGCACCCGGTGCGCCCCCACCCGGTCCACCAGGAACCCGGACAGGGGCTGGCCGACGCCGGAGGCACCGTAGAACACGCTCATGGCGAGGCCGAGGGCGACGTACGGCACCCCCCAGACCTCCTTCAGCAACGGGAAGAGCGGCGGCAGCGTCAGCTGGAAGAAGTGACTGAAGAAATGGGCTGAGGCGATGAGGCCGATGACACGAACATCATTACGAAAACCCGGGGCGGCGACGGAGCGATCGGTGGGAGCGGGCACGGGGTCCTATTGTACACGACGTTCTGCTATGATCCGGCCGTCACCCCAAGGAGGGCGGCCATGGACACGACCTACTCCCTCGATCAGTTCCTCGCCGACACGCGCTCGACCATCCAGACCAAGGGCATCCCGGCGGGACTCGCCGAGATCCGCGATCACCTGGAGAAGCTCCTGCACAATCCGGAGCTGCTCAAGAAGCACCTGGGAGATCCGGTACCCTACGTCGAGCGCGCCACCATCGGCCACGATCCGGAGACCGACGTGCACGTGCTGGTCCACGGGCGGCCGAAGGCCACCAAGTCCTCGGTGCACGACCACGGGCCGTGCTGGGTCGTCTACGGCAACTACAAGAACCCGACCCGCATGCGCCGCTGGCGCCGCCTCGACGACGGCAGCCGGCCGGGCCACGCCGAGCTCACGCTCCAGCGCGAGTTCATGAACGAGCCCGGCCACGCCGCCGCCTTCGCGGTGGGCGACATCCACTCCATCGAGTTCGGCGACGACACCTTCTTCATCCGCGTCACCGGCGGCGACGTGGAGACCAAGGAGACCCACCGCTTCGACGTCGACAAGAAGACGGTGGAGGTCGCCAACCGCGCGAAGGGCCAGCGGTAACTCGGAGGGGGCTTCGCCCCCCTTCCGACGGTCGTCGCGCGCCTGACGGCGCGCTCCTTCCTGCCTCCCCCCAAGACCGATCGCGCGGGCGAAGCCCGCGCTCGAACGGGAACCGTCCGCTAGACCTTCCCCCAGTACTGACGCGCGGCCGGGAAGACCGGCTTGCAGCGCGTGGGCTCGGTCGGCCCCTCGAGCACGTCGGCCACCCCGCGCCAGATCGCGTAGTGCGGCGTGTTGCGATGGGCCTCCAGCGCGGCCTGGTCCTTGTAGACCTCGTAGAAGTAGTAGACGTTCTCCTCCTTCTCGTCCTGCAGCACGTTGAAGCGCAGGCAGCCCGGCTCGTCCCGCTCCGAGCCGAGCGCGTCCGCCTCGATGGCCTTCAGGAACTTGTCTCGCATCGCCGCCTTGATCTTCACCTTCACCCAGATCGCGAGCATGGTCGCCCTCCCGGTTCGAGTTGGTAAATCGCCGCCGACAGTATCACGGGCCCGGCGCGGCGGCTTGCCTTCCCCGTCCCGCCCGTCGTAGCATCCCCGACGGGAGACCCACGCCATGGATGAATCCTCGATCAGCGCGCTCACCTTCGACGTCTTCGGCACCGTGGTGGACTGGCGGACCAGCATCACCCGGGAAGGCGAGGCCTTCGGCACGCCCCGCCGCCTCTCGGTGGACTGGGCCAAGTTCGCCGACGCCTGGCGCGGGCTCTACCAGCCCGCGATGGAGGAGGTCCGCAGCGGGCGACGGCCGTGGGCGAAACTCGACGAGCTCCACCGCGAGAGCCTGGTCCGGCTGCTCGGCGATTTCGGGATCACCGGGGTCTCCCCGGCCGAGGTCGACCATCTGAACTACGCCTGGCACCGGCTCGATCCCTGGCCCGACGCGGTCCCCGGCCTCACCCGCCTCAAGCGGCGCTTCACCCTGGCCACGCTCTCGAACGGAAACATCGGGCTCATGGTGGACATGGCCAAGCGCGCGGGGCTGCCGTGGGACGCGATCCTGGGCGCCGAGGTCGCGCGCGCCTACAAGCCCACGCCCGAGGCCTACCTGCGCAGCGCGGAGGCCCTCGGCCTCCGGCCCGAGCAGTGCCTGATGGTGGCCGCGCACCCGGCCGATCTGGCCGCCGCCGCGCGGTGCGGCCTGCGCACCGCCTTCGTGCCGCGCCCCCTCGAGTTCGGCCCCGGCCGCCCGGGCTCCCAGCCCGAGCCCGGCCAGCCCTTCGACGTGGTCGCGGGCGACTTCGTGGAGCTCGCCGAGAAGCTCGGCTGCTGATCGCATGGCCGCCCCCGCGGGCCTCTTCGATCTGAGCGGGAAGGTCGCGCTCGTCACCGGCGGCAGCCGCGGCCTCGGCCGCGCCATGGTGCTGGCCTTCGCCCAGGCCGGGGCCGACGTGATCATCGCGAGCCGCAAGCTCGCCTCCTGCGAGGCCACCGCCGCGGAGGTGCGCCAGGCCACCGGCCGCCGCGCGCTCCCCGTCGCCTGCCACGTGGGCCACTGGGGCCAGGTGGAGGCCCTCGCCGAGACCGCCTACAAGGAGTTCGGCCGCGTGGACGTGCTCGTCAACAACGCGGGCATGTCCCCGCTCTACGACCGCATCGAGAACGTCACCGAGGATCTCTGGGACAAGGTGCTCGACGTGAACCTGAAGGGCCCGTTCCGGCTGACCGCGATGGTGGGCGCGCGCATGGCGGCGGGCGCGGGCGGCTCCATCATCATGGTCTCGAGCACCTCGGCGATCCGGCCCACCGCGGGCGTCATCCCCTACGCGGCGGCCAAGGCCGCGGTGAACGCGATGACCGAGGGCTTCGCGCGCGCGTTCGGACCCACCGTGCGCGTGAACTGCATCATGCCGGGCCCCTTCCTCACCGACATCTCCAAGGCCTGGGACCTCGAAGCCTTCCGCGAGCGCGCGAAGACCACGATGGCCCTCGGCCGCGGAGGGGAGCCCGAGGAGGTCGTCGGGGCCGCGCTCTACTTCGCCTCGAGCGCCTCCAGCTTCACCACCGGCGCGGTGCTCGGCATCCACGGAGGGGCGGCCTGACCTCGACCTCGTCCACGGACCAGGCGCCCGCCGAGGTCGCGCCGGTCCGGCCCGGTGAAGCACTCGACTGGGCCGCGCTCGAGGCCTGGCTCACCCCGCGCCTCGCCGAGATGCTGCCGGAGGCGCGCGGCCCGCTCGAGGTGCTCCAGTTCCCCAACGGGTCGGCCAACCTCACCTACCTGCTCCGCGTCGGTCCCCGCGAGCTGGTGCTCCGGCGCCCGCCCTTCGGCGAGATCGCGCCCGGCGCCCACGACATGAAGCGCGAGTTCAAGGTGCTCTCGCGGCTCTGGTCCCACTTCGACCGGGCGCCCCGCGGCTACCTCTTCTGCGACGATCCCGCCGTGCTCGGCGCCGACTTCTTCGTGATGGAGCGGCGCCGAGGCGAGGTGGTGCGCGATGCGATGCCGCCCGCCCTGGGCGCGCATCACGAGGCCGGCCGCCGGCTCGCGTTCGCCCTCGTGGAGGCGATGGCCGATCTCCATGCCCTCGAGCCGGCGGCCTGCAACCTGGCCGACCTCGGCCGCCCCGAGGGCTTCGTCGACCGCCAGCTCGACGGCTGGGCCAAGCGCTGGGCGCTCGCGCGCCCGGACGACGCGACCGACGACATGGAGCGGATCCACGCCCGCCTGGCCGCGCGCCGTCCGCGGCCGAGCCGCGCGTCGATCGTTCACAACGACCTCAAGCTCGACAACTGCCAGTTCGCTCCGGAGGACCCCGACCGCGTGACCGCCATCTTCGACTGGGACATGACGACGCTGGGCGATCCGCTCGTGGACCTCGGCACCCTGCTCAACTACTGGCCCGATCCGGTGGACACCGAGGCCACCCAGCGCGGCACGCGCCCGGGGCTCGCCCACATGGGCCTGCCGACGCGCGCGGAGATCACCGCGCGCTACGTCGCGCGGACCGGCGCGGACCCGGGGGCGGTGAGCTGGTGGGAGGCGTTCGCACTCTGGAAGACGGTGGTCGTCGTGGTCCAGCTCCACCGCCGCTGGGTGCGCGGCGAGTCCACCGACCCGCGGATGGCCCACATCGCCGATCGTGCCCCCTGCCTGGTGCGGGCGGCCCGGCTGGTGCTGGATCACGGGGGGTTCTGAGCCATGTACATCGTCGGCATCGACGTCGGCGGGACGTTCACCGATCTCACCGCGGTGGACGTCGAGACCGGCCGCGTGGTCGTCACCAAGGTGCCCTCGCGCCCGCGCCAGGAGGCCGCCGCGGTGCTCGCCGGCCTCGAGGCCCTCGGCATCGCCAGCGCGGACGTGCGCCGCCTCGTGCACGGCACCACCGTGGGCACCAACGCGGTGCTCGAGCGCCGGGGCGCCCGCGTCGCCCTGCTGACCACCGCGGGCTTCCGCGACCTCATCGAGATCGGCCGCACCAAGCGCAATATCCCCGCCCTCTTCATTCCGACATTCGTGCGGCCGAAGCCGGTGGTGGAGCGCAAGCATCGGTTCGAGGTCACCGAGCGGCTGGGGGCCGACGGCGCGGTGCTGATCCCCCTCGATCCGGCCTCGATCGAGCGCGCGCTCGACGGCGCGCTCGCCGCCGACGCGGAGGCGGTGGCGGTGTGCCTGCTGCACGCCTATCTCAACCCCGCGCACGAGCGCCTCGTGGCCGACGCGGTCAAGGGCCGCGCCCCCGCTCTGCCCGTCTCGTGCTCGGGCGACGTGGTCGCCGAGTACCGCGAGTTCGAGCGCTTCTCGACCACCGTGCTCAACGCCTATCTCCAGCCCCTCATGGAGGGCTATCTCACCTCGCTGGAGGAGCGCCTGCTCGCCACCGGCTACACCCACGGCGTCCTCACCGTCGCCTCGAGCGGCGGCATGATGACCACCGACACCGCGCGCCGGCTGCCGATCAAGACCATCTTCTCGGGCCCGGCGGGCGGGGTGAGCCAGGCCTGCTTCGTGGGCGCGGCCGCGGGCATCTCCGACTTCATCACCTACGACATGGGCGGCACCTCCACCGACGTCTGCCTCGTGCGCGGTCTCCAGCCGCTCATGACCGCCGACGCC
Source organism: Candidatus Methylomirabilota bacterium (assembly GCA_035260865.1). Lineage (GTDB taxonomy): Bacteria > Methylomirabilota > Methylomirabilia > Rokubacteriales > CSP1-6 > CAMLFJ01. The sequence continues at coordinate 23,039 of DATFUK010000095.1, forward strand.
ATGGTGGGCGCCTTCCCGGTCAAGGTCTCGCAGATCGACATGCACACGGTCGGCGCGGGCGGCGGCTCCATTGCCTGGCTCGACGTGGACGGCAGCCTCCAGGTCGGGCCGCGCAGCGCGGGGGCCACGCCGGGGCCGGCGGCCTACGGCCTCGGCGCGACCGAGCCCGCGGTCACCGACGCCAACGTGGTGCTCGGGCGCATCGGCACCCGGCGGCGCCTGGGCGGCCGCATCGGCATCGATCCGGCCCTCGCGCGGCGCGCGGTGGAGGCGCTGGCGCTCCGGATGGACCGGCCGCTCGGCGTCGAGGCCCTCGCCGAGGGCATCGTCACGATCGCGGTCGCTCGCATGACCTCCGCGATCCGGGAGATCTCGATCCAGCGCGGCCACGATCCGCGCGACTTCACCCTGATCGCCTTCGGCGGCGCGGGACCCATGCACGCGCTCGCGATGGCGGAGGAGATCGGCATCCCCCGGGTCCTCGTCCCGCGGCACCCGGGCAACTTCTCCGCGCTCGGCCTGCTCGCCGCCGACATCAAGCACGACGACGTCCGCACGCGGGTGGGCCTGCTCGGGGAGCGC
>DATFUK010000096.1:0-5053 GCA_035260865.1 Candidatus Methylomirabilota bacterium
CGACTTGAGCGCGAAGGAGTGGGTACGCTCCTGGATGACGCTGGCCCCCGCGCCGTAGTCCTCGCCGACCACGATCAGGGCGCCGCCGATGACGCCCGCCGAGGCCAGGTTCGACAGCGCGTCGGCGGCCACGTTGGTGCCTACGATGGACTTCCACGTCACCGCCCCGCGCATCGGGTAGTTGATGGACGCGCCGAGGAGCGCGGCGGCGGCCGCCTCGTTGGCGGAGGCGTCCAGGTAGACGCCCATGGGCTCGAGCAGCGACTCGTTGGCGTCGGCCAGCACGTCGAGGAGGTGCGAGACCGGCGCGCCCGGGTAGCCGCCCACGTAGGAGACGCCGGCCTGCAGCAGCGCCTTGGTGATGGCGAGGATCCCCTCGCCCCGCAGCACCTGTCCGTCACCCAGGGCGAGCTGCTTGACTTCCTCGGCGAACGACCGTTCCATAGGACCCTCTTGTACCACAACCTCCCGGAAGGAGGGGCCCATGGCGCACTTCACCACCAGCGACGGCGTCCGGATCTACTACGAGTCGCACGGCACCGGCGACCCGCTCCTTCTCGCCTACGGCATCGGCGGCAACGCGGGGATGTGGCAGCCCAACGTCCACGCCCTCTCGGCGCGGCACCGGCTGATCCTCTGGGAGCCACGGGGCCACGCCCGCTCGGAGAGCCCCGCCGATCCGGGCAAGGTCACCTTCGGCCACTGGGTGCTCGACCTGCGCGACCTCATGAGCCACCTCGGCCTGGTCCACGCGGTGGTCGGCGGCCTCTCGCTCGGCGCGGGCATCGCCACCCGCTTCGCGCTCGCGCACCCGGAGCGGGTGCGGGCCCTGGTCGTGGTGGACTCCTCCTCCGCGGCGGGCCTACCCCTCTCGGTGGAGAACCTGGTGATGCGCGCGAAGTCGATCGAGGTGACGCTCAAGGGCGGGATGAACGCCATGGCCGAGTTCGCGATCGCGTCGAACCCGAACGTGGCGGGCCGGCTCAAGCTGGACCCGGGCGCCCGCCAGGAGATCTTCGACTACTACCGGAAGCTGACCCCCATCGGCTACGCGAACGCCCTGCGGGCCCTGCTGCAGATGGACTACATCACCGAGCGGCTGCCCGAGATCAGCGTACCGACCCTGCTGATCTGCGGCGACGAAGATCCCTCGCTCGAGCCGATGCGGGTGATGGAGAAGAAGATCAAGATGTCGCGCTTCGTGCTGCTCTCCCCGGCCGGGCACTTCGGGAACCGCGATCAGCCGGAGGACTTCAACCGCGCGGTGCTGGACTTCCTCGACGCGCTCGAACCCGCGTGACCGCGACGTCCGTGCCGCGGACACCTTCCTTGCAATCCGGGCAGTAGTAGCCGACCGACACCGGGTGCCCGCACCCGGCGTGCACGAGCTGGGTCTCCCGGTGCACGTGGCGGCCTCCCCACGCGGCGAGGGCCCCCACCACCATCCCCAGCTCCCGGCCCCGGTCGGTGAGCGCGTACTCCGCCCGCGGCGGATGGTCCGAGTAGAGCGCGCGGCGGATCAGCCCGTGCTCCTCCATCAGCTTGAGGCGCGCGGACAGGATATTGGGGGCGATGCCGGGCAGGCTCCCGAGCAGGTCCTGGAAGCGCTGGGTGCCGCGCAGCAGATCGCGCACCACCAGGAGCGTCCACCGGTCCCCGATCACCTCGAGTGTCTTGGCCACCGGGCAGGACTGGTTGTATTGCTTCGCCATATCCCCAGTATAGCGGGGCTCTTGACAAGAAAGCAAGTCACTAGTATTTTAATAGTCACCATGACCAAGGCGCTCGATCTCGTCCGGAAGGTGCAGCGCGGAGAAGCGGCCCCACCCCCCATCGCGACCCTGATCGGCTTCACCCTCGCCCTCGTGGACCCCGGGCGCGCGGTCGTCACGCTCGACGCGGGGCCCCGGCATCTGAACCCGATGGGCACGGTGCACGGCGGCGTGCTCTGCGACATCGCGGACGCGGCCATGGGCATGGCCTACGCGGCGGGCCTCGACGAGGGCGAGACCTTCACCACCCTCGAGCTCAAGATCAACTTCCTCAAGCCGGTGCGGGCGGGCCGGCTGGTCGCCACCGGACGCCTCGTGAAGGGCGGCCACACGGTGGGGCTGCTCGAATGCGACGTGGTGGACGAGAAGGATCGCCTGGTCGCGCGCGCCTCCAGCACCTGCATGACGCTCCGGGGCGAGCAAGCGGTGGGACGCTGATGAGCTCGGTGGTCGCCGCGACGGTCCCGGTTGCCGCCCCCGCCTTCCTGTCCCCGCGTACCCGCCTGCTCCTCGAGGGTCCGGTGGCGCGCACGCTGTTGTGGCTGGCCGCCCCCAACGTGCTCGTGATGGTGCTGCAGGCCGCGGTGAGCACGCTCGACGCGGTCTTCGTCGGCTGGCTCGGCTCGGCCGCGCTGGCCGGCGTCTCGATCGTGTTCCCGCTCGTCATGCTGATGCAGACGATGTCGGCGGGCGGGATGGGGGGCGGCGTGGCCTCCGCGGTGGCGCGGGCCCTCGGGGCGGGCCGCCGCGCCGACGCCGACGCGCTCGTGATCCACGCCATCGTGATCGCCCTCGCGATGGGCGGGGCGTTCACCCTCACCCTCGAGCTGGCCGGCCCCGCGCTCTACCACGCGATGGGCGGGACGGACGAGGTCCTGGCCGCCGCGGTGGCCTACTCCCGCGTGCTCTTCGGCGGCGCCATCGCCTACTGGCTCTTCAACATCCTCGGCAGCGCGATCCGCGGCAGCGGCAACATGGCGCTACCCGCCTCGGTGATGGTGGCGACCGGGCTGTTGTACCTGGTGCTCTCCCCCGCCCTGATCCTCGGGTGGGGGCCGCTGCCCCGCCTGGGAATCGCGGGCGCCGCCACCGCGAGCGTGCTCTCGTTCGCGCTCGGCAGCCTCGTGCTGCTCGGGTTCCTCTACTCGAGCCGGAGCCTGGTGCGGCCCGCCCTGCGCGGGCAGGGTCTCCGGCGGCGGCTCTTCTGGGAGATCCTGCGCGTCGGCGCCCCCGGCTCGCTGAACACGGTTCTGACGAATCTCACCGTGGTGGTGCTGACCGCGCTGGTCGGGCCCTTCGGGGCGACCGCGCTGGCCGGCTACGGCCTGGGCGCGCGCCTCGAGTATCTGCAGATCCCGATCGTCTTCGGCCTGGGATCGGGGCTCGTCACCATGGTCGGCACCAGCATCGGCGCGGGCGATCGCGCGCGCGCGGTGCGCGTCGCGTGGGTCGGCTCCGCGATGGCCGCGGGCATCACCGGCGTGATCGGGATCCTGGCCGCGCTCTTTCCGCTGGCCTGGCTCGGGCTCTTCACCACCGATCCGGGGGTGCTGGCCGCGGGCACCCGCTACCTCACGATCGTGGGGCCGTTCTACGGCTTCTTCGGCGCGGGCCTCGCGCTCTACTTCGCCTCGCAGGGCGCGGGCCGCCTGCTCTGGCCGCTGCTCGCCGGCTTCACCCGCCTGGTCACCGCAGCGGTGGGCGGCTGGCTCGCCACGCGCTGGCTCGGCGGCGGCCTCGAGGGCATCTTCGCGGCCATGGCGGCCGCGCTCGTGGTGTTCGGGATCATCAACGTCGCGGCGGTGCGGCTCGGCGCCTGGCGCGCCCGCGGAGGACGCTCGGCATGACCCCCCAGCAAATCTTCGGACTCCAGGTTCTGTTGAGCTTCCTCGTCTACGGTCTGGTGGCCCGGTGGTACGTGACGCCCCGCCTGGCGCCGCTGCCACTCCACGCAGCACTCCAGCCGCTGCTCGTGCTCCACGCCACGCGCCACCTGGGGATGGTCTTCCTGGTGCCGACCGTGGTCGGGCCCGCGCTCCCGGCGGCCTTCGCGGTCCCGGCGGCCTACGGAGATCTCCTGGCCGCTCTCCTCGCCCTCGCCGCGCTCGTCGCGCTGCGCGCACGCTCCCCGATCGCCCTGCCCCTGACCTGGCTCTTCAACGTGGTCGGCCTGCTGGATCTGATCAACGCGTTCTACCAGGGCCTCCGGAACGACGTGCAGCTCGGCCCCGCGTACTTCATTCCCACCTTCGCGGTGCCCGCGCTCGTGATCACGCACCTCATGATGTTCCGGATGCTGGTCCGCCATCCCCGGGGCTGACCGGCCGCTCGAGCATTTGCCCGCGTCGTCACAGATGTGAAACAATCGCGGCGATGATCCGTCGCGCCCGCGCCGTCCTGGCCGTCGCCTGCGGGGCGCACTTCATCCACGACGGCTTCTCCGACATCCTGTACGTGCTGCTCCCGGTCTGGGCGACCGAGTTCGGCCTGAGCTTCGCGCAGGTCGGACTGCTCAAGACGCTCTACACCGGGGGGATGGCCTCCTTCCAGGTGCCCGCGGGGATTCTCGCCGAGCGGCGCGGCGAGGCGCGGCTGCTGGTGGCGGGCACCGCGGTCACCGCGGCGGGCTTCCTGGTCGCCGGCCTGACCGGCAGCTTCGTCGCCCTGCTCGCCTGTCTCCTGCTGGCCGGCCTCGGCTCCGGCTGCCAGCATCCGCTCTCGTCCTCGCTGGTGGCGAAGGCCTACGAGACCGGACCGCGCCGCACCGCGCTCGGTACCTACAACTTCTCCGGCGATCTCGGCAAGGTCGCGGTGCCCGCCGCGGTGGCCCTGGCATTGCCCTGGCTCGGCTGGCGCGGGGCCGTGCAGGTCTACGGCATCGTCGGGCTGGCGGCCGCCGCGGTGATCCTGGTGCTGCTTGGACGCCTCGGCGCGGGACTGCCCGCGTCGTCGCCGGCCGGCGCCGCGCCCGAGCGTGCGACCGGCCCGGGAATTCGCGACGTGCGCGCCTTCACCGCGATCTCCGCGATCCACGTCATCGACAACTCCACGCGTACCGGCTTCCTCACCTTCCTGCCCTTCCTGCTGATCGGCAAGGGCGCGACGGTGCCGTCGGTGGGGCTCGCGCTCATGCTGGTCTTCATGGGCGGCGCGGTGGGGAAGTTCGCCTGCGGGGCGCTCGCCGACCGGGTCGGGGTGATCCGGACGGTGGTGGTCACCGAGCTCGTCACCGGCGTGGGCATCCTGCTGCTCCTGACCCTGCCGCTGGGCGCCTGCCTCGT
>DATFUK010000097.1:0-2980 GCA_035260865.1 Candidatus Methylomirabilota bacterium
CCGCCGATCCTGATCACCGTGGGCAACCGCGGGGAGCTCCTGCCCGCCCAGTTCGAGCGCTTCGCACGTCTCGGCGACGGGATCATCACGACCTACGTGCACTTCGAGGAGATCCCGACGATCCGCGAGCGGGCGCTGGACGCCCTCGCGCGGCACGGCCGGCCCCGCGCGGAGTTCCCGCTCTGCGTCTACACGACGGTGCGGCTCGACGACGACGTGGCGACCGCCCAGCGCGTCACCACCGAGTTCCTGACCACGTACTACGGGGGCGGGGTGCACGAGCGGGGGGCGATGGGCCTGGGGCCCGCGCCGGTGGTGATCGACACGCTCGCCCGCTACGCGGCGGCCGGGGTCACCGATCTCTGCATCCGCTTCATCGGCAACGATCAGCTCGCCCAGCTCGACCGGTTCACCGCCGAGGTGCTGCCGGCCGTGGCGAAGGAGGTCTCGCGATGACCGAGTTCCCGAAGCTCACGTACGACGCGCTCACGGTCGGCGAGGAGTTCGTATCGGACACGCACCTGGTGACGCCGGAGGACATCGAGGCCTACGCCTTCGCGGTGGACGATCAGCATCCGTGGCACTCGGAGCCCTCGCCCTTCGGCGGGCCGGTGGCGCATCCCACCCTGATGGCCAACCAGGCCCTGTCGCTGCGGCACAGCAAGTACATCGTGCACGCGGGGCTGCACGCCAAGATGGAGTTCAACTTCCTCGAGCCGGTGCGGCCCGGCATGCGCGTGCAGACGCGCGGGCGCGTCATCGACAAGTACGAGCGCCGCGGGCGGCAGTACATGGTCACCGAGTACGTCACCCAGGACGCGCAGGGCACGACGCTCGTGCGCGGACAGTTCACCCAGATGCTGATCCCGGAGGGCACGCGCCATGCCGGTCGCTGAGGCGGTCGCGGTCGGGCAGGAGCTGCCGTCGCTCGCGAAGGAGCTGACGCAGCGGCGGATCGACGTCTTCTCGGGCGTGAAGCCGCGCTCGATCCACACCGACGAGGACTGGGCGCGGCAGAAGGGGTTCCGGACCACGCTGGCGCAGGGGATGATGTCGACGGCCTACGTCTCCGAGATGATGACGCGCCTCCTCGGCGCCGGCTTCGTCAAGGGCGGCACCCTGTCGATGGCGTTCATCAAGCCGGTCTACGCGGGCGACCGGCTGACCGTGCACGGCGTGGTCAAGGAGACGCGGCCCGAGGGCGCGGGCACGCGCGTCGTCGTCGAGGTGTGGTGCCAGAACCAGCACGGCGAGAAGACCGCGGTGGGGACGGCCAGCGGCCTCGCTCCGTAGCCCCTCACCCTGACCCTCTCCCCCAGCGGGGAGAGGGAACTCGCGCTCTCCACCCTCTCCCCGCTGGGGGAGAGGGCAGGGTGAGGGGGCCTAGATCGCCAGCACGTTCCGTCCCAGAGGACGGCCTTCGCGGAGGGCGGTGAAGGCGTCCTCGATCTCGGCGAGCGGCAGCACGCGGTCCACGATCGGCGTGATGCGCCCCTGGCCGACCAGCTCCATCGTCTCCGCCAGCTCCTGCTTGGTGTTGGCGCGCGAGCCCACGATCTCGAGCTCGCTGCGCACCAGCTCGCGCGGCAGCACGGACAGCGGCACCTCGGGCGTGTAGCCCACGAAGACCAGCCGTCCGGCTCGCCGCAGGCTCTGCAGGCTGGAGGGCAGCGTCTGCGGGTTGGCGACGAACTCGAGCACCACGTCCACGCCGAGGCCGTCCGTCAGCTTGCGCACCGCCTCGTGGAACGGGCCGCTGCGCGCGTCCACCACTGCGTCGGCGCCCAGCTTGCGGGCCAGCTCGAGCCGCGCGTCGTTGACGTCCACCGCGATCACCCAGCCGCCGGCCAGCTTGGCCATCTGCAGCGCGTGCAGCCCCACGCCGCCGACCCCGATCAGCGCGAGCGTGGTGCCGGGCCGCACCTGGGCGCGCTTGGTGATCGCGTGATACGACGTGGCGACCGCGTCGCCCAGGATGCACGCGGCCTCGAGCGAGACGTGGTCCGGCACCTTGCAGAGGTTCACGCCGGGAGTCTTCACGTACTCCGCGAAGCCGCCGTCGATGCTGAAGCCGTGCTGGCGCACCTCCGCGCACAGGGTGTCGCGCCCGACGCGGCAGGCCGGGCAGCGGCCGCACGTCACGTAGAAGTTCACGACGACGCGGTCGCCCGGGGCGAAGCCGCGCACGTCGCGCCCGACCTCGGCGACCTCGCCCGCGATCTCGTGGCCCATGATGAGCGGGATCACGCCCAGGCCCATGCGGTTGGCGCGGATCTTCACGTCGGTGCCGCAGACGCCGACGTTGCGCACGTGGACGAGCGCCTCGTGCGGGGCGAGGGCGGGGGTGGGGACGTCCTTCGCGACGAACGGGCCGTTGAATTGCTCGAGGACCAGGGCGCGCATGGTGGATGGCCTCCGCGGGGAGGATGTATCGCGGCGGCTCGTGCGTCAAGGGTGAGTCCTCCTCACCCTGCCCTCTCCCCGGAGGAGAGAGGGGGAGAGAGTAGTAGGCTCTGGGTATGGAGCGCGCGAAGCGGGCGGTGGAGCTGGCCGAGGGGCTGCTGCGGGAGGCGCGGGCCGGGCAGACCGCGGAGGAGCGGGCGCGGGCCGAGCGGCTCGCGCGGCTCATGGAGGACCCGCGGGGGAAGGAGCTGACGATCGCGCTGACCGATCAGTGCTTCCGGAGCCGGCGGCCCGCGCGCATCGCCGATCAGCTGCACTACCTGCTGGAGCGCTACGGGGCGCCGCGCTTCATGGAGTGGTGGGAGCGCATCGGCCTCACCCTGGGCGCGGTCATGGGCCACTACCTGCCGAGCCTGGTGGTGCCCCCGATCGTGGCGCGCCTGCGCCACGAGACCGAGTCGCTGATCCTCCCCGGCGAGGACGCGGACCTGCGGCGCTACCTGGCCGAGCGCCGCGCCGACGGCATCCGGCTCAACCTGAACCAGCTCGGCGAGGCGATCCTGGGCGAGGAGGAGGC
>DATFUK010000098.1:0-4220 GCA_035260865.1 Candidatus Methylomirabilota bacterium
GGCGAGGGCGGCATCATGCCGGTGCATCCCCTCATCGCCCAGGCCATCGAGGACGCGCTCGCGCCCTTCGGCTGCGCGCGCATCGAGCGGGTGCCGGTGACGCGCGCGGACGTGTACGCGATGGTGCGGGCCGCCGCGCGTCAGGGCTGAGGCGCCGGGGCCGCCCGGCGCGCGGTCATGAACAGGCGGTTCGCGCGCGGATAGGCGATCAGTCCCAGGCCCCAGCCGATGATCTTCGCGAAGTCGTCCAACCCGTACACGAGGATCGACGGGTCGCGGAGGGCGAGCAGATCCAGCACCAGCGCGATCGCCACCAGGGCGATCGCGACGCTCCAGGCCGGCCGCGGACCTTTGAGGCGATCGATCACGAGGCCGCCCGCGGCGCCCAGCGCGCCCCAGGCCAGGCCGTTGAAGATCACCGCGCGCTCGAGCTCCTCGAGAGAGACCGGCGAGGCGCCTTCGGTCGCGCGGCGCATGAGCGTGATCACGACCAGGGCGACGAAGAGATGGAGCGCGCCCAGCACCAGGGCGGTGGCGGTGCCGTAGCGCGCGGCCCGCGGTGGGTCCTTGCGAGCGCCCACCAGCCACGCGTAGGTGATGCCGCCGGGGATCAGCAGCGCCACCACGAGGATTCCGATCGTGCCGGCCACGTTGCGCTTGATCATGTCGTGGAGGAGCGCGTGCGAGACGCTGGCGAGCGCGAGGATCGCGAAGATCGCGAGCCGGACGACGCGACGGCCGCGCTCGGGCACCGGGGTGAGCGCGTGCTCCTCGGGGACCCCGAGGAAATGGCGGAGCCGGCCGATGAGGGGCTCCAGGAACCGGACGATCCCGAGGCCGACCAGGCCGATCGCGAGCGCCTCCTCGATGCGCTCCTCCCAGTGCGCGGTCCAGAAGTTGAACGCGGCGCGGAAGAGGACGTAGCCGAAGCCGGCGCCAAGGCCGGCCGACATCGCGCCGTCCCAGCGGGGCCGGTCCACCGGCGGGGAACTGCTCACGCGGGGGCCTCGGTCGCCCGGCGGATGTCCCGGCGGATGAGCTGGGCCACCGCGAAGAGGCCGATCAGGCCGAGTCCCGCGTCGAACCGGGCGAGCACGAAGCCGGCGAGGAGGAGGCCACCCGTCCAACCCCGGCGCATGAACGCGCCGGAGATCCGGGCATTCACGAGCCCGGCGGCCGCGTTGGTCCAGCGGAAGAGCCAGAAGAGGTTGTAGAAGGGAATGAGGTGGAAGCCCGCCGCGCGGGCCGGCGAGATCGGATACGCCCCGCCGGTGGACTCCCTCAGTACCCGGTGAAAGCGATGGACGCAGAAGAGCCAGTAGGCGAGCCCGACGAGCCAGGTCACGTAGGTCAGCAGGGTCTCCTGCTGCGCGGCGGTCCGGTCGACGATCATCTCGCCGCTGGCGATCAAGATGAACGCGAGCCCGATCAGATAGCCCGGCCAGACCCGAGGCAGCGGGGCGAGGACCGGAAGCCGGGGCGGTACGGACGCGCTCATGGCCCATGGAATCTACGGACACCGTCCGGCGCCGTCAAGCGGCATCGTGGTCCTTGACAGGATCCGGCCGCGCGCTGAATCTTGGGTCCATGCGAGTCCTTCCCCCGGCCGCGGTGGCCCAGTATCGTCGGGACGGCTTCTACTTCCCGATGCGCGTCCTCTCCGCCGAGGAAGCGGCCGGATATCGCGCGCGGCTCGAGGCGGTGGAGCGCGAGCGGGGCGGCCCGCTGGGCGGCGAGCTCCGGCACAAGGGCCATCTCCTCTTCACCTGGCTCGACGCGCTGATCCGTCACCCGCGCATCCTCGACGCGGTCGAGGACGTGCTCGGCCCGAACCTCCTCTGCTGGAGCTCGAGCTTCTTCATCAAGGAGGCGCGGGATCCGGCCTTCGTGTCCTGGCACCAGGACTCGACCTACTGGGGGCTCAGCGAGCCGGACGTGGTGACCGCGTGGGTGGCCTTCTCGGAGAGCTCCGTGGAGAGCGGCGCGATGCGCATGATCCCGGGCACCCACACCGAGCAGGTCGCGCATCGCGAGACCTTCGCAAAGGACAACCTGCTCTCGCGCGGGCAGGAGGTCACGGTGGAGGTGGACGAGGCGCGCGCGGTGGACGTGGTGCTCCACCCCGGGGAGATGTCGCTGCACCACGTGCGCATGTTCCACGGCTCGCCGCCCAACCGCTCCGCCGATCGCCGCGTCGGCTACGCCATCCGCTACATCCCGACCCACGTCCGGCAGATCGCGGACGGGCCGCGAGACACCGCCAGCCTCGTGCGCGGCGTGGACGCGTACCACCACTTCGACCTCGAGGAGCCGCCCGCGGCCGACCTCGATCCCGCGGCCCGGGCGCGGCACGCCGCGATCATGAAGCGCCAGGGCGAGCTGCTCTACCGCGGCACCACCGCCGAGCCCTTCCGCTAGGCTTGCGGATGGCGACGGGGGCGACGGTGGAGCCGGTGAATACCGCTTCCGCGCTTGACGCCACGCCACCGGCGGGGCATCCTGCTCGCGTGATGAAACCGGAACCGGACACGGCCCGCCCGGCCGGCGACGCCGCCAAGCCCATCATCGCGGTGTTCAACTCCAGCTCGGACACGGTCGAGCTGCTGCGCACCGTGCTGGAGGCCGAGGGGCTGCACACCGTGCCGGGGCACATCGCGGACCTCAAGAAGGGCGAGCTCGACTTCGTCTCCTTCATCGAGCATCACAAGCCGGCCGTGATCGTCTACGACATCTCGCCGCCCTACGACACGAACTGGACCTTCCTGAAGCTCGTCCGCAGCTCGCAGCCCGCCCAGACCTGCCGCTTCGTCCTGACCACGACCAACAAGCCCGTCCTCGACAAGCTCGTCGGGGAGACGGAAGCGATCGAGATCATCGGCAAGCCCTATGATCTGGAGCGCGTGGTCGAGGCGGTGCGGACCGCTCTCGCCGGCGCGTCCTAGGCGGCCGCATGCCCGTCACCCTCGTCACCGGCACCAGCACCGGCATCGGCTTGGCCACCGCGCTGCACCTCGCGCGCCACGGCCACCGCGTGGTGGCGACCATGCGCAACCTCGCCAAGGCCGGCCCGCTCGAGGAGGCCGCGCGCGCGGAGCGCCTGCCGGTCACGGTGCGCGAGCTCGACGTCACGCGCGAGGATTCGATCGACCGCGCGGTGGCCGCGACGCGCGAGGCCGAGGGGGCCATCGACGTCCTCGTCAACAACGCGGGCGTCGGCGGCGCGACCCCGCTCGAGCTCACGCCGGAGCCCGAGCACCGCGCGATGTTCGAGGCCAACTACTGGGGTCCGATCCGCATGATCCGGGCGGTGCTGCCGGCCATGCGCGAGCGGCGCGCCGGGTGCATCGTCAACGTGACGTCGATCGCGGGGCGGGTGGCCACCCCGAACCAGATCGCCTACTCCGCGTCCAAGCACGCGCTGGCCGCGGCGAGCGAGGCGCTGGCCCACGAGGTGGCCGCCTTCGGGGTCCGGGTGGTCATCATCGAGCCCGGGGTGATCCAGACCGCGATCTTCGAGAACTCGGCGGGCGCCACCCGCTTCGACAAGACCTCGCCGTACCGGCAGATCATGCGCCGCAACGGCAAGCTCTTCGCGGCCGGCTTCCGCAACCCGGGCCAGCCGGAGACCGTGGCGGCGACGATCCTCGAGGCGATCACCACCGACCGGCCGCGGCTGCGCTACCTGGTCGGGGTGGACGCGGAGGGCCTCGCGGCCGGGCGCGCCCGCATCAGCGACGAGGAGTGGGTCGCGATGGGCGGCGAGCTGACCGACGAGGAGTACAACGCCCGCTTCAAGCGCTACTTCGGGATCGACCTCTGACCCCGCCGCCTCTCTCTCTGTCATCCCGATTCGAGGTGGACGCATGAGCCGATCCGAAGGACGCGAGATCTACCGGGTAGTGTGGCCGCGCGGGGCCCGGACGGTGCAGGCGGCCGATGTCGCCCCGCGCCTGTCGACGCTCGAGGGCAAGACCATCGGCCAGCTCTGGGACGATCTCTTCCGCGGCGACGAGATCTTCCCGATCCTCGAGGAGGAGCTGGCGCGCCGCTTCCCGAGCGTCCGCTTCGTGCGCTACGACACCTTCGGCTCCACCCACGGCCGCGACGAGCAGCGGGTGCTGGCCGAGCTGCCCGCCCGGCTGAAGGAGCTGAAGGTCGACGCGGTCATCTCGGGGATGGCCTGTTGAGGGAGCTGCACGCCCGCCGTGTTGCGGGCCAGT
>DATFUK010000099.1:0-5572 GCA_035260865.1 Candidatus Methylomirabilota bacterium
GAGCTCGACGGCATCCTGACCTACATCGACAAGCTCCGCGCGCTGGACACCACCGGCGTCGAGCCCACCTCGCACGCGGTGCCGGTCACCAACGTGATGCGGGACGACGTGCCGTATCCGTCGCTGCCCCAGGCCGAGGCGCTCGCCAACGCGCCGGACCGCCAGGGCGACCTGTTCCGCGTCCCCAAGATCATCGAGGAGTAGCGGCCGCATGCTGGCGTCGCTGACCGCGCACGAGCTCGCGGCCCGGTACCGGAGCGGCACCGCGACGCCCACGCGGGCCGTCACCGAGTATCTCGCCCGGATCGAGCGCATCGATCCGCAGCTGCGGGCCTTCCTCACCGTCACCCGGGAGGACGCGCTCCGCCGCGCGGCCGAGTCCGATGCCCGCTTCAAGGCGGGCAATCCGCGGGGACCGCTCGACGGTGTCCCGATCGCCCTCAAGGACCTGTTCTGCACGCGCGGCGTCCGTACCACCTCGGGTTCGAAGATCCTCGACCGCTTCGTCCCGCCGTACGACGCGACGGTGGTCGCGCGGCTCGACGCGGCGGGGGCGATCCTGCTCGGCAAGCTCAACATGGACGAGTTCGCGATGGGCTCCTCCACCGAGCACTCCGCCTTCGGCACCACGCGCAACCCGTGGGACCTGGCCCGCGTGCCGGGCGGCTCCTCGGGGGCCTCCTCCGCGGTGGTGGCCGCCGATCTCGCCGCGCTGAGCCTCGGCACGGACACCGGCGGCTCGATCCGCCAGCCCGCCGCCTTCTGCGGGGTGCTCGGCATGAAGCCCACCTACGGGCGGGTGTCGCGCTACGGGGTCATCGCCTTCGCGTCCTCGCTGGACCAGGTCGGCCCCTTCGCCAAGGACGTGGAGGACGCCGCGGTGCTGCTCGGAACCATCGCGGGGGTCGACCCGATGGACTCGACCGCGGTGGACGTGCCGGTCCCCGACTACCGGGCCGCGCTGGGGCGGGGCATCGAGGGCGTGAAGATCGGGGTGCCCGCGGAGTACTTCATCGACGGGATGGATCCCGAGGTGGAGCGCGCGGTGCGCGAGGCCATCGCCGCGCTCGAGAAGCTGGGCGCCCGCACCGAGCCGGTCTCGCTCCCGCACACCGAGTACGGGCTCGCCGCCTACTACGTCATCGCGCCCGCGGAGGCGTCGTCGAACCTCGCGCGCTACGACGGCGTGAAGTACGGCCTGCGGGTGCCCGGCGCGCGCGACCTGATCGACATGTACAGCAAGACACGCGCGGCCGGCTTCGGTAAGGAGGTCAAGCGTCGCCTGATGCTGGGGACCTACGTGCTCTCCGCCGGCTACTACGACGCCTACTACGGCCAGGCCCAGAAGGTCCGCACCCTCGTGCGGCGCGACTTCGAGCAGGCCTTCGCGCGCGTGGACCTGATCGTGGCGCCCACCACCCCCGGGGTGGCGTTCAAGATGGGCGAGAAGGAAGATCCGCTCCAGATGTACCTGAACGACATCTTCACGATCCCGGTGAACCTGGCGGGGCTGCCCGGGGTGTCGATCCCGGGCGGCTTCACCCAGACCGGGCTGCCGATCGGACTGCAGCTCATCGGGAAGGCCTTCGACGAGGCGACGCTGTTCCGCGCCGCCCACGCTTACCAGCAGGTGACGAGCTGGCACACGCGAAGGCCCTCCCTATGACCGAGACCCGCTACGAGACCGTCATCGGCCTGGAGGTCCACGCCCAGCTCGCGACCGTGACCAAGATGTTCTGCGGGTGCCGGGCCACCTTCGGGGAGGCGCCGAACACGCAGACCTGTCCGGTCTGCCTGGGACTGCCCGGCTCGCTGCCGGTGATCAACCGGCGCGCGATCGAGTTCGGCACGATGACCGCGCTGGCGCTCGGGTGCGCGGTGAACGGCCTGAACCGTTTCGCGCGCAAGCACTACTACTACCCCGACATGCCGAAGAACTACCAGATCAGCCAGTACGAGGAGCCGCTCGCCGAGCACGGGCGCCTCGCCGTCGACGCGGGCGGCGGGCCGCGCGAGATCGGCATCCAGCGCGTGCACCTCGAGGAGGACGTCGGCAAGCTCGTCCACGAGGGCGCGCTCGCGACCGCGCCCTCGAGCAGCGTGGACTTCAACCGGGCCGGGGTGCCCCTGATGGAGATCGTCTCCAAGCCCGACCTCCAGAGCCCGGAGGAGGCCGCCGCCTACCTGAAGACGGTGCGCGCGATCCTGATCTACCTGCGCGTGTGCGACGGCAACATGGAGGAGGGCTCGCTCCGCTGCGACGCCAACATCTCGCTCCGGCCGCGCGGCCAGGTCGAGTACGGCACCAAGGTCGAAATCAAGAACATGAACTCGTTCCGGAACGTACGGGACGCGCTCGAGTACGAGATGAGGCGCCAGGCCCGTGCCCTCGAGACCGGGGAGCGCATCGTGCAGGAGACGCGGCTCTGGGATCTCGACCGGGCGGTGACGGTGTCGATGCGCTCGAAGGAGTTCGCGCACGACTACCGCTATTTCCCGGAGCCGGACCTGCCGCCGCTCGATCTCCGCGCGGGCTGGGTGGACGAGGTGCGCGCGCGGCTCCCCGAGCTGCCCGCGGCCCGCCGGATCCGCTTCCAGAGCGCCTACGCGCTGACCCCCTACGAGGCCGACCTCCTGACCCAGGGCCGCGGGCTCGCGGACTACTTCGAGGAGGCGGTCCGCGGCGCCGGCAAGCCCAAGGTGGTGGCCAACTGGGTGCTCAACGAGCTGCTGCGCGAGCTGCCCGGGGACGACGACCAGGCGGTGGCGGCCTGCCCGATCCCGCCCGCCAACCTGATCGGGCTGCTGGCCCTCATGGACGACGGGACCATCAGCGGCAAGATCGCCAAGGACGTGTTCGAGAAGATGTACCGCTCGGGTGACACGGCGCAGGCGATCGTGAGCCGCGAGGGGCTCACCCAGGTGGCCGACGAGGGCGCGCTCGGGGCCGCGGTGGATCGGGTGCTGGCCGAGCACGCCAAGGTGGTCGAGGACTACCGGGCCGGCAAGAAGGCCGCGCTGGGGTTCCTGGTCGGCCAGGTGATGAAGTCCACGCAGGGCAAGGCGAATCCGGCCGCCGTGAACCGCCTTTTGGTGGAAAAACTACCGAAAGTTTGAATAGTTAGATAGAATGGTCTGCACCTCATGATTCGGCTGCAGCACGTGTCGATGGTCTTCGGTGCCGGCCCCTCCCGAGTGGCCGCCCTCAACGACGTGTCCTTCCATGTCGCCAAGGGGGAATTCGTCGTCCTGAGCGGGGCCAGCGGCGCGGGCAAGACCACCCTGCTCCGGCTCCTCTACGCGGCGGAAATGCCCTCCGAGGGCGATATCGACGTGGCCGGCTTCGACGTCGCCGCGCTCCGCCGCTCCGAGATCCCGCGCCTGCGGCGGTCCATCGGCATCGTGTTCCAGGACTCGAAGCTCCTGGCCGGGCGCACCGTCTTCGAGAACGTGGCCTTCGTGCTGCGCGTGCTGGGCACGGCCCGGCGCGACATCACCCCCAAGGCGTTCGCCGCGCTCAAGGCGGTCGGACTCTCCGCGCGGGCCCAGGCGTTTCCCCACCAGCTCTCCCAGGGCGAGGCGCAGCGGGCCTCGCTGGCGCGGGCCATCGTCAAGTCGCCGGGCCTGCTCCTGGCCGACGAGCCCACCGGCAACCTGGACGACGAGATGGCCAACGAGATCATGGCGCTGGTCAAGGACATCTGGAGCCGCGGGACCACCGTGCTCTTCGCGACGCACCAGGCCCGACTGGTGCCCCAGCTCAAGCGTCGCACGCTCAAGCTCGAAGGCGGCCGTCTCGTAAAGGACGAAGGATGAGCCGGGCGATCCGGGTTGCCGCGACCGAGATGGCCCACGGTCAATCGCTGATTCGCTCACCTCGCCTTCGGCTGCGGCTCGCCATGCATCGCTCAGCCATGTTGAATATGGGAGTCGAGGGCTAGTGTTCAGCTTCGTCATGAACGAGGCGATGCGCGACCTGCGGCGCGCCGGTCGCATCGGTCTCGCCGCGATCCTGCTCATCGCGCTCTCGCTCACCGCGCTCGGCGGCTTCTGGCTGCTCTCGCTCAACCTGGGCCGGGCCATCGATCAGTGGGGCGACCGGGTGCGCGTCATCGTGTACCTGAAGGACGAGCCGCCGGCCGCCAGGCTCGACGACCTCCTGCAGCGCATCGAGGCGGTGGGCGGCATCCAGCGGGTGCGCTACGTCTCCAAGGCCGAGGCCCTGCGCGTGCTCAAGCGCTCCCTGGGCACCCAGGCCGACGTGGCCGAGCAGCTCCCGCGCAATCCGCTGCCCGCCTCGGTCGAGGTGACGCCCGACGCGGCCATCGCGACGCCGGAGGGCACGCGAGCCCTGGTCGGCCGCCTGGTCGCGCTGCCGGAAGTGGAGGAAGTGCAGGGCGGCAGCCAGTGGGTGGACGGGCTCGAGCAGTTCCGGCGCCTGTTCCAGGGCGTGGGCCTCGTGATCGGCGCGGTGCTCGCGGTCGCCGCGATCCTCACCGTGACCACCGCGACGACCCTGGTGCTGCACCTGCGCCGCGACGAGATGGAGATCATGCGGCTGGTGGGCGCCACCGAGAACGTCATCCGGGCGCCGCGGCTGCTCCAGGGCATGGCCCAGGGCCTGGTCGCGGCGATCATGGCGCTCGCCGCGCTCGAGATCGCGTACGCGCTCGCGGTGCCGCGTCTCGAGCCCCTGCTGCCGATGACGATCGGCCTCGAGCGGGTGACCTTCCTGTCGCCGCTGCAGGCGCTCGCCCTCATCGGCGCCGGGACCATGCTGGGAGCACTGGGCGGGCTGCTGGCCCGCGGGCGGGCCCAGGTATGAGACACGCCTGGCGGATCGGCCTGGTCCTGGCGGTGGTGCCCGCCCTGCTCGCGCCCGCGGTCCTGGCCCAGGTCCCGAAGCGCGAGAGCGCGGAGATCGGCGACAAGCAGCAGGACCTGCAGCAGACTCAGAAGCGCCTCCTCGAGGAGCGCCAGAAGGCGGCGGACGCGCGCAAGCGCGAGGCCGGCGTGCTGAGCGAGCTCGAAGGCATCGATCGGCGGCTCAGCGACAAGCGCCAGCAGGTGGTGGCGCTGGACACGCGGCTGCGGCGGGCCCAGGCCGACGTCGGCGAGCTGCAGAGCGAGATCGGGCGCCTGCAGTCGCGTCGCTCCGGGCAGGAAGACGTGCTGGGCCGTCGCCTCCGCGCGCTCTACAAGCTGCAGGTCCAGGGCGGCGTGCTGCCCATCGTGCTCTCGGGCGCGGACCCGGTGGAGCAGGCGGTACAGCTCCGGCACCTGACCACCCTGGCCTCGGTGGACGCCCGGCTGATTCGAGAGTATCGTGTGACGTCCGAGGTGCTGGCGGACCGGAAGGGTAAGGTCGAGGCGCGCGGGCGAGAAATGGCGTCGCTCCGATCCGAGGCGGATCAGGAGCGGGCCGAGTTCGATCAGGAAGCGGCGAAGCGGCGCGCGCTGCTGGCCAAGGTGCAGAGCGAGCGCGCGTACCACGACCGGATGGTGGGCGAACTGTCGGAGGCCACCCGCCGGCTCGAGGCCTTCATCCGCGACCTGCAGGAGAAGCAGCGGC
>DATFUK010000100.1:0-11489 GCA_035260865.1 Candidatus Methylomirabilota bacterium
CGGCTCGCCGCGCTCCTGGAGCGTCGGCACCCGCAGCTGTCCGCGGAGCGACGAGCGCACCTCGTCACGACCGGGGATGACGGGGAGCATCGGAGCGGCAGCTAGGTGATGGCCTTGCTGCTCGCGTGGCTGCTGGCTTCGTCGGCGGAGGCGGCCACCTGCTCCGGCCCCGCGTGCGACGAGATCAAGATGGCCAAGGGGCCCGTCACCCTGACCCTCGAGCCGGCCGACCCGAAGAAGGCCGATGCCGGCGAGGTCCGGAAGGCGGCCACCGAGACCTCGGGTGACCGGGGCCGGCGCTGCCAGCGCGCGCTCGCAGCGGAGGACGCGTGGAATCGGCTCCGCCGCCAGGGCCAGTACATCGCGGCCCAGCCCGAGATCGAAGGTGTCGCCGCGGAATGCCGCCGGGCTGCGGCCGCCCAGTCGAAGGAGTCGGAGCAGGTGGGCGTCCACGCGTACGTGTTCGATCCGCTGTTCCCGAACTCCAAGGGCACGCCGGTGTACCGGACGCGGCTCGATGAGGGTGGCGCCTGCGTCGCGCGCGTGGAGGACGTCCAGAGCTATGCCGCGCGCTATCCCGGCCGCGCGGCGGCCGATGCGGGCCCGGCTCGCCCCGCGCTGGCTTCACGCTGCACGGGCGACGCCTGTGGTGACGTGGCCATCATCGATGACTGCATGGCCCGGAACACCGGCGACAAGCCCATCGCCCTCAAGGTCAGCGCGTCGCCGTTCAGCATGTCGCTCTCGCTGTCACCCGCGACGGCCACGAAGCTGAACACGTTCCACAGTTGCGTCAGGCCGGACCAGATCACCGCGTACGAGGCGAGCTACGTCAGGTAGGGAGACTCCCGTGCCGCTCCGGCGCTCGCGCACGCACAAGATGATCGCGGGCGTCTGCGGCGGGATCGCGGAGTGGCTCGGCTGGGATCCCACCGTCGTCCGCATCCTGTACGTGGTGGTGTCCTTCGTGTCGGTCGCGTTCCCTGGGATCCTGGCCTACCTCGTGCTCTGGCTCATCATGCCGAAGGCGCCCAAGTCAGAGCTCCTGGGTCAGGACGACCGCCGTCGCTAGCGTTTCCCCCGGATCGAGGACAAGCATGCCGCTGTCGGGGCGCCCGGTCTCCGCCAGGTTGAAGGCGTCGGTCACGTGGCTGACCGGCTCGACGCAGAAGAACGGACGGCCCGCCGGCGTGTAGACCACGAGGCAGTCGAGCGGGGGCTCCGTGCGCATGACGAGCCGCGCGCCGAGCTCCGGCCAGTCGATCGTCGCTCGCCGGCTCCAGCCCACGAAGCAGTTGTCCAGGGTCACCGCGTCCGCCACCATCCCGCGATCGAGGGGGGCCGCGGGCGGCGCCACCAGCTCGGTCGGCATCATCTCCGCGTCGGTGAGCCAGATCGCGCGGACCTCCGCGGTGATCGTCGCGCGCGCGGTCCGCGGGAAGTAGGGGTGCCACCCGATGCCGGCCGGCATCGGGGTCGTGCCCAGGTTCGCGAGGCTCAGGGCGACGGTCAGGCTCGAGGGCGTGAGCGTGAAGTGCTGGATGGCGTGGTAGACCCACGGCCAGGCTCCGGCGAGGTGCCGGTAGTCGAGCCGGGCCTCCGAGGCTCGGACGTCGGTCGCCTCCCAGCGCGCCTGCCAGCCGTGGCCGTGGATCGCGTGACGCTCCGGCGGGCGATTGAGCGGCTCGACGACCGCCTGGCCGCGGAACGAGAAGCGGCCCTCGCGGATCCGGTTGGAATAGGGCACGAGTGGGAAGGCGGCGGCCAGGTACGGCCCGCCGTCCCGCAGCGCCCCCGCCGGGGTCGGGCGCAGCCACTCCCGCGTCGCCGCGCCGCGCGCGAGCCAGTAGCGAGTGACCGCGCCGCCGGCTTCCGGCGCCAGCTCGACCGCGGCGTCGCCCGCGCGCAAGGTGATCACGTGCATCGCTCCCGTGCCGGAGCCTAGCACGCCGGCGCACCTGTGCTAGCGTGGGCGCGGGAGGGCGCCCATGATCCGCTCCGCGACGTACCCGAGCCTCGAGGATCGCGTGGTGTTCGTGACGGGCGGGGGCAGCGGCATCGGCGCGTCCATCGTGGAGCACTTCTGCGCCCAGCGGGCCCGCGTGGCGTTCGTGGACATCCAGCGCGAGGCCTCGGCCGCGCTCGTCGAGACGCTCCGGGCCCGGGGCCTGCCCGCGCCCGTGTTCATCCCGTGCGACCTGCGCGACGTCGCGGCGCTCCGCGCGGCGGTGGCGGAGGCGCAGACGCGGCTCGGAGCGATCCGCGTGCTGGTCAACAACGCGGCCCACGACGAGCGGCACGCGATCGAGGCGGTCACGCCGGAGTACTGGGACGATCGCTTCGCGGTGAACCTGCGCCACCAGTTCTTCTCGGCCCAGGCCGTCGTCCCGGGGATGGCCGAGGCGGGCGGCGGCTCGGTCATCAACCTCGGCTCGACGTCGTGGATGGTGGGGCAGGGCGGCATGCCGGCCTACCTGAGCGCCAAGTCGGCCGTCGTCGGACTGACGCGCGCGCTCGCCCGCGACCTGGGGCCGCGGAGCATCCGGGTCAATTCCGTCGTGCCCGGCTGGATCATGACCGAGCGGCAGATCGCGCTGTGGCTCACCCCGGCGGGTGAGGAGGAGCTGCTCCGCCGCCAGTGTCTCAAGCGCAAGCTCCTGCCCGAGGACGTCGCGCGCGTGGTGCTCTTCCTGGCCGCCGACGACAGCGGCGCCTGCACCAACCAGAGCTACGTGGTGGACGGCGGCTGGGTGTAAGGACACGCGCCTATCTGATCGGCCGGGAGTTCTGGTCCCGCAGCGAAACCCGCCAGAGCGGCGACCTCTACCGCGCCGCGTACCAGACGCTGATCAGCTACCCCGGGAGTCCGTGGAATCGGAACCCCTGGGGACTCAAGCTCCCCGACTGACCTCGCGCGCCCTCCTGCCTTCCGCGGTATAGTCCCGGGTGACGTACGACCCGCTCACCCAAGGAGGGGCCCGCACAATGCCCGGCACGGTCGGATTCATCGGTCTCGGGGCCATGGGCGATCCGATGGCGCTCAACCTCGTCAAGCGCGGCTTCTCCCTGGTGGTCCACGACATCGATCCTGCGAAGGCCGAGCGGTGGCGCACGCGCGGCGCCACCCTGGCGCCCTCGCCCGCGGAGGTGGCGGCCAAGGCCGACCGGACGATCTGCATGGTCGAGACCACCGGGCAGGCCGAGTCGGTCATCGCGGGCGAGCGCGGCATCATCCACCTGGCGCGGGCCGGGCACATCGTGGCCTGCATGAGCACGATCGATCCGTTCGTGGCGCGCCGGCTCGCCGAGCAGCTCGCGAGCCGCGGCATCGCGATGGTGGACGCGCCGGTGAGCGGCGGCACCGAGCGGGCCGCCTCCGGCGAGCTCTCGATCATCGTGGGCGGCGACGCGCAGACGGTGGCGGCCTGCCAGGATCTCTTCCGCGCGATGGGCAAGAACGTGTTCCACATGGGGGGGCTCGGCCAGGGGCTCGCCATGAAGCTCGTGAACAACATGCTGATCCAGGTCAACACGGTCGCGGTGGCCGAGGCGCTCGTCCTCGGGGTCAAGGCCGGGCTCGATCCGCAGGCCATCTACGACGTGGTGCGGGTGAGCACCGGCAACAGCTTCGCGTTCGAGGGACGCGTGCCCCGGATCCTCAAGCGCGACTTCGCCCCGGGCGGCACCGTGGATATCGCGTTCAAGGACCAGGAGCTGGAGACCGCCTTCGCCAAGCAGCTCGGCGTGCCGGTGCTCCTGGCCAACGTGACCCAGCAGGTCTACCAGATGGCGCGGGCCGCCGGACTCAACAAGGAGGACGGCTCCGCGGTGGTGAAGATCTACGAGCAGCTCGCCGGCGTGAAGGTCGGCGGGAAGGCCTAGCCCGATGGCGACCTACGTGCTGATTCACGGAGCCTACCAGGGCGGGTGGATCTGGAAGACGGTGGCCCAACGGCTGCGCGCGGGCGGCCACGCGGTCTACGCGCCGACGCTCGACGGCTGCGCCGAGCGGGCCGATCAGGTACGCCCCGGCATCACCGTCGGGAGTCACGCGCGTGAAGTGGCCGGGCTGCTCCACTACGAGGATCTGCGCGACGTGGTGCTGGTCGGCACGAGCGCGGGCGGCATGGTCATCTGCCGAGCGGCCGAGCTGGCCGCCGACCGGATCGCCCGCCTCGTCTTCGTGGACGCCCTCGCCCTGCTGCCGGGCGAGAAAGTAGGCGACATCGTCAGCCGGCCCGCCGGTGAGGTGACCGCGGTGACGATCGCGCCGGCACGGGCCGACGCGGAGAGCCGCATGTTCGCGGATCTCGAGCCGGCCACCCGCGCATGGGCGCTGGCGCGGTACACGCCCCACCCGATCGCGGCGCTCGAGGCCCCCATGGAGCTGACGGATTTCTGGGACCGCAAGTGGCCCGCGTCGGTGATCCGCTGCCGGCGCGCCAAGAACCCGCCCGAGCCGCACCAGCGCCGGACCGCCGAGCGTCTCCAGGGCAGCTACGCGGAGATGGACACCGGGCACTACCCGATGCTCAGCCAGCCCGATGAGCTGGTGAGGCTGCTCGGCTGATGGCCCGCCGGCCGGCCGCCGACGCGGGCATCACGATCGCCGCCAACCCGAACCGGGTCATCGTCCGGGTGGGCGGGGAGGTCGTCGCCGACACGACCCGCGCGCTCGTCATGCGCGCGCCGGGGACGCCGGACCAGCAGTACATCCCGAGGGAGGACGTGGACATGGCGCGCCTGGTCCGCACCGCGCTCGTCACCCACTGCCCCTACAAGGGGGACGCGTCCTACTGGAGCATCCAGAGCGGCGCGCGCACCGTGGAGAACGCGGTGTGGAGCTACGAGACGCCGTACGACGACATGACGCCCATCACGGGATACCTCGCCTTCTACGGAGACCGGGTGGACGCGCTCGAGGAGCGGCCTCCCCACCCGCCGCGATGACCGTCCGCGCGAAGAAGCCGATTCCCGAGCCGACGGCCCAGACCGTCTTCCCCCCGAACCTGGATCGCGACTACTTCGCGGATGCGATCCAGAACCCGTTTCGACCCCAGGCTCGCGGGTTCGAGCCGGTCAACGCGTGGTGGCTGGCCGAGGCCGCCCTCCTGGCCTACGCGGACGAAGCGTTCGCGCGCCAGCAGTTCGGGCGAGCGGGACTTGACCAGGTCACGTTCGTCTCGGAGGCCGGGAGCCAGTGCTATCTGGCCGAGAGCCGCGACTTCGTGCTCGCGGTGTTCCGCGGAACGCAGGTGCTGAAGCCGGGCCAGGCCACCGATCGCATCCGGGGACTCGAAGAGAGCGTCCGGGACTTCGTCGCCGACGCGGATTTCCGGCTCGGCGAATGGATGCCCGATCGATTCGTCCATGAGGGCTTCAAACGCGGGCTCGACTCGATCTGGAGCCAGCTCGAGCCCCGGCTCCTGGAGCACGCGCGCGCCCGGCGGCCCATCTGGATCACGGGGCATAGCCTCGGCGCCGCGCTGGCCACGCTGGCCGCCGACCGGCTCGGCTCCGCGCAAGGCCTCTACGTCTTCGGATCTCCCTTGGTCGGTGAGCGCAGGTTTGCCGCCGGGTTCAAGGTGGACGCGCATCGGATCGTCCACCACCGCGACATCGTCGCGCGGGTCCCGGTCTTCGGGGGGTTCGACCGGCCCGGGATGGGCCTGGGGGACTACGTCCACGTGGGGGCGCTCAAGTTCATCGATGGGGATGGGCGGCTCCGGGACGGGGCGGGGGGCACGGAGTCCATCCAGGGCCTCACGCGGGAGGCCGTTCGCGCGCTCTTTACCCTCCCGTCGCAGGGGAGGCTGGCGGCGCTGCTGGGGATCGGCCGGGGGCCCTTCGACGACCATGCGCCGCTGTACTACGCGCTTCGTTGCTGGAACTGCTACGTGGACAGCCTTCCGCCGCCAGGCACCCAGTAAGGGCACAAATCGTTTGACGCGATCGCCGGCCCGCCGTCATTCTCCGTCCCGATGAAGGGGTTCGACGGTCTCTGGAGCGCCGCGGTCGACCGGATCCAGGGAGACCGCCTGGTCGAGCAGCTCCGCGTGCTCGCCTTCCCTGCCGCGCTCGCGGTGCTCGGGGTGGGGCAGGCGCCGTCGCCGGGCCGCCCGGCCGACCTGCTCGATCAGGCGGCCGAGCAGGTGGGTGGCGCCGACGGCGAGCGGCTCCGCCACGCGCTGCAGCAGCTCTTCGTGGCTCGCAAGCCGCCGGAGGAAGCGGGGAGCCGGGACGTCCTGATCCGCGCGCTCCAGGTGGGCGGCGGCATCGCCCGCCCCGGCCTGCCCGTCACGCCGGAGGAGGCCGTCAAGATCCTCGAGCTGCTCCGGAGCGGCGAGTTCTTCAGCGACGCGGCCGGCACGACCAGCGCGGTGGTCCAGCTCACGCGGGAGCTCCCGAGCGCGCTCGTGCGCGACGTGCCGAGGACGCCCGGCCGACTCGACGAGCTCGGCGAGGCGCTGGTGCGGGACGGCGTCGACGGGCTCGGCCACATCAGCCAGGTCGCGGCCGATCTCCTGGACGGCCACCTCGATCGCCCGCCGAGCCCCCTGACCAATACGCTGCGATGGCTCTACGGCAACGCGGCGGCCACCGCGGTGGCGGAGACGGTGCGGCGGATCATCGGGCGCGACAACGAGACCGCGCGGCTGGCCATCCTCATCTACGCGCGCGCCCACGGCATCCCGCTGACCCCCGAAGGCCTCGACGCGCTCCACGACGGTCCGCTCAATCCGCGGGATCCCGACCTGGGCCCCGCGCTGGCCGCCGGGGTGGAAGCCCTGACCGCGCAGCACGGCGGCGAGCAGGGCGTGGTCGGCGTGCTGCGGCGCCTGCGTCTCTGATCACGCCTCGCGCAGCAGCCGGCCGAACCCCGTCACCGGCTCGCTCACGCCCGCCAGTCGCAGCGCCCCCCAGAGGCAGGCCTGGTTGCTGCTGATCACCGGCTTGCCCAGCTCCCGCTCGAGGCGCTCGAGCGCGCCGACGGTCGGCAGCCCGGTGCCGCTGATCAGCACCGCCTGCGCCTCGGGCGCGTCGGCCTGGCGCGCGAGCTCGGCCGCGCGCTCTTCGCTCTCCGTGTAGATGTCCGTCACGCCGGCGAGGCGGTGATAGCCGACGATCTGAAAGCCCGCCGCCTCCCAGTACGCGCGGCCCTGACGACTGATGGATTCCGGGTAGGGCGTGCCGAGGGCGAGCCGCGTCACGCCCAGGTGGTGAAGCGCGGACCGCACCGCCTGCGCGGCCAGCAGCGCGGGCGCGCGGCAGAGCGACGCGATGCGGTCCACCAGCGGCTGCTCGCGTCCCCAGCCGAGCGCGTAGCTCGACGCGGTGTGGGCCAGCAGCACGATCGCGGGGCGCACCTCGCCGAGGGCCTGCGCCGGGCCGTCGAGCCCTTCGCGATAGGCGCGGGTGCGCTCCTCCATGCCGCCGGCGCCACCCGGCGGGCCGTCCGACGGGGGCGCCTGCAGCCGCGCGAAGTGCACGCTGACCCCGGGCGGCGCCATGCGGTAGAGCTCGGGCTCCACCGTCGGGTTTCCCGGCGGGACCAGCACGCCGATGCGCGCGCGGGAGCTCACGGCGCTAGGGCTTCGGGACCTTCAGGGTCTTGCTGATCATCAGGCTGCCGGACAGGAGGAAGAGCAGGCTGACCAGATGCAGCTCGAAGCCGCCCACCATGACCGGAAACAGGCTCTGCCGGTGGAAGGCGAAGAGCAGCAGGCCGAGCGGGACGATGCTGGTCGGGATCGGCGTGCCCTCGAAGTAGCGCACCTTGCCGGTCTCGGCCGCGAGCGACTCCGCGGTGACGTTGTAGCGGGCGAGGCGGCTCAGCCCGCAGCCGACGAAGTACATGAGGATGATCTGGTCGAGCGTGCTCCGCAGCCCCGCCGCAAACGCGATGCCCGCGGGGGCCACCCCGAACGAGATCACGTCGGCGAGGGAATCCAGCTCGCGCCCCATCGGGGAGGCGTGGTGCCGCCAGCGCGCGATGCGCCCGTCGAGCACGTCGAAGATCAGGGCGAGCAGGATGAGGGCGGCGGCCGTGTCCAGGCGCCAGCGCTCGGCCCGGGCGAGGAACCACATCGCCTGGAAGAGCGCGGCGACGCCGCAGAAGCCGTTGACGATGGTGAAGAAATCCGCCAGGTGAAAGTTGCGGATCATCGAGAAATGGCGGCCGGTCATGGCGCGGCCGGGGGACTGGGCTCGACGCCGACCATGCGGACGAAGTTCGCGACCATGCCGGGGCTGTGGAAAGTGCCCACCCGCTCGGTGAGCACGCTCAGCGCGAACTGGCGCGAGCGCGCCTTCGCGTACGGCCGGGTGGTGCAGATCGCGTCGTAGACGTCCGAGATGGAGGTCATCTGGCTCGCCAGGGTGGGTCGGCGGCCGATGCGCGGCACCGGATAGTTCGGCCGGCCGTCGTAGCGCATGTGGTGCTCGTAGGCCACCAGGATCGCGAGCGGATGGCTGCCCTCGATCCCGCAGAGGTGGGTGGCGCCCTCCTGGGCGTGGCCCATCATGATCCGCCACTCGTCGCCTTCGAGCTTGCCCGGCTTGTTCAGCACGTCGAGCGGGATCTTGAGCTTGCCGATGTCGTGCAGGAACGCGGCGAGCCCGATGGCGTGCAGCCGCGCCCCCTCGATGCCGAACGAGCGCGCCTGGGCCAGGGTGAGCAGCGAGACGTTCACCGAGTGCACGAAGGTGTAGTCGTCGTGGGTCTTGAGGGGCGCGAGCGGCAGGATCTCCCGCGTGGCCCGCTGGAGCGCGTCCATCAGGCTCCACACCACCTGCTCGAGGCGCACGAGGCCGCCCCGGCGGTCGGTGCGGAACTCGGTGAACGCGTCGCGCGCGCCGTCCACGCTCTGTGCGGTCAGGGATTCGATCGCCGAGTCGCCCCCCGGCCCCTTGCCGTGGCCCCCGCCCGCGCCGGTCCCGGGCCCGGGGCCCTCCTCGATCAGGGGAGCGGCCTGCAGCTCGACCCGGCCCACCGTGATGTAGCGCGTGGAGATCGGCACGCCGCCGAGCGCCATCGGGGTCAGGAAGCGCACGCACTCCTCGGCTTCGAGGCCGTGCGCCACCGTCAGGCGCTCCACGCCGCGCCGGGTGAGCGCCCGGATGAACTGCTGGTGGTAGAGGCTGCCGGTCCGGAGCGGCTGGGTCTCCACCACCAGGTCCTGGCCGACCACCAGGAACGTGAGCGAGTCCCGCTGCCGCTCCTGGCAGGCCGCGCTCACCGCCTCCAGGATGCGATCCACGTGGCTGGTGAGCGCGGGATGCTCGGAGCCGTAGAGCGCGCGCATGTTGATCCCCGCGACGAGGCTGACCACCAGCCGGTCCACCGCGGAGAGCGCGCCCGGAATCGCCGGCACGCTCATTCGGATCTCCCTCCCGCCGGCGCGTCGTCGTCCACTGCGTGCGAGGACGGCGGGGGAGGACCCGCCTTCGCGAGTCCGCGGCAGATGTCGCGGATGATGGCATCGCGGGATCTCTCCCCCTTCGCCACCCAGGGCGCGCGGGCGGCCACCGGATAGGAGCTCAGGTACCGGTACGCGGACCGACGCTCCTCGATGACCACCATGGGGAACGGCCGCTCGCGGAAGAAGCGGGCGAGCCGCGGCAGGACCGCGGGGTCTCCGAGATCGGCGAGCGCGCGGAGCGCTTTGAGGCGCATCGAGCGGTGCCGCCCGAAGAAGTCCCAGCGGAGCAGGATCTCCACCAGCAGGTCGGTCGCCTGGGTGATGCCGTGCTGGCCGGAGAGCAGCACCGCCGCCTCGGCCAGCCTCGGGTCGGGATGGTTGATGGTCCGCGCGAGCAGGTCGCGCGGGACCTTGGAGTCGAAGGCGAAGAGCGCGCGGATCGCTTCGAGCCGGACGCGGAGATCGGGATGATCCGCGCAGCGCAGGATCTCGCTCATGGCCGAGCGCTCCTGCACCCGGCGGAGGAGCAGGACCATGTTGCGCACCACGTACCAGCGCGGATCGGCGAGGAGGCGCCGCGTCTCCGGGACGATGGCGGGACCCAGCGAGGCCGCGAGCTCGATCAGCCGCAGGCGGCGTCCCCGATCCTGCTCGGCGGCCAGCGCCTCCAGGAGCCCACGCGCGGCCGAGGCGCCCAGGGCCAGGATCAGCGTCTGCACCTGCACGAAGGGCGGCCCGCCCGGCTGCCGGCTCGCGGCCACGAGGGCGGCCAGGGTGGTTGCGTCGGCGAGGTTGGCCAGGAACTCGTCGAGCGCTTCGCGCCGCGCGGCCAGGCTCGGGTCCGCGGCCAGATCGCGCACCGCCCGGATGATGCCGATGGCCTGGGCGAAGCGGCTCTGCTGGAGCGCGCGCACGAAGACCTCCCGCAGGCGGCCCAGGACGAGCGGGCGCACGACGTCGGGGGCGACCGCGGCCATGTCGAGCAGCGTCGTGACGACCCGCCGCTCGATGGCGTCGTCGCTCTCGGTGTCGGGCCCGAAGGCGTCGGGATCGGCGGCCACCTCGACCGCGATCGCGTCGAGGTCCACCGTGGGCTTCTGGGCCAGCAGGGCGCGATGGTCCTCGGGGTTGTAGCGGTCCACGTCCTCCTCGCGGAACAGCGCGGCCATCTCCGCGAAGTCCGCGGGAGGCTCGGGCAGCGCCGGCGCGGGGCCCATCTCCTCGTGCGCCTCGGCCAGGGCCTGAGCCATCTGCAGGGCGTGGCTCGAGAGCTGGCCCTGCTCGCGGGCCAGGCGGCGCAGGCCGCGGAGCACATCGGCGGCGGGCAGCGCGGCGGCCAGGCTGGCCAGGTGGCCACTCGCCGCCTCCTCGCGGGCGAGGGTGCGAAGCGCGGCAGCCAGCACCGGCTCGCGGACCTCGCCGGGCAGCGCGCGGAGGAGCTGGATGATCTGCGGGGCGAGCTTCTCGCGCTCGTCGCTGTCCGCGCTCTCCAGGCGATTGCCCACGAGTCCCGCCAGCGTATACGCGGCGGCCATGCCGAGCCGGCCGCCGGCGCCGGGCGCTCCTCCGGCCGAGTCGAATCCACTGCCGCCCCGGCCGCTTCCCCGTCCCTGGCCGCCGCCGCCCCAACCGGCCCCGCTGGCGCCGCCGCCGCCCGGGCCGCCGGCTCCCCCCCCGCCGGGCCCCCCGCCCCCCGGTCCGCCGGCGCCCGGCCCGCCCGTGCCCGGCCCGCCGCGGAAGAGCGAGGCGATGGTCTCCGCCGAATAGCGCTCGCGCGGGAGGGCCATCCCGCCGCCGAACACCGGCTGACCGGCGAGCAGCGTCTGGAGGAGCCCATCCCAGAGCGATCCATCACCGCCGCCGGGCTCGTCCAGGTCGGAGGTCGTGACCAGCGCGCTGTAGTCGATGGCGGAGACGTGGATGTGGATGACGCCGGCCGCGCGCAGCTCCTCGACGGTCAGGGCCCGGTCCCGAGCGGGGCCGGTGTCGCCCAGCAGGGCGAGGAAGGTCTCCAGCTCGCGTGGCTCGACGTCCTCCTCGAAGCGGAGCACGCCGCCGTTGCGGCGG
>DATFUK010000101.1:0-2807 GCA_035260865.1 Candidatus Methylomirabilota bacterium
CGCCGCGCCCCCCGCGCCGCTAGCTACCCTCCGCGCTCAACCTCCGAAGAGGTCGACGAAGAAGTCCCGGACGCTCGAGCCGAAGGCGACGGTGCCTTCCTTGCTGCGCTCCCACGCGTTCTTGGCGTCCGGCCCCGCGGAGCGTCCGGCCTCCGCGAGCTTCTGGCCGGTGAATTTCGCGCCTTCCACGATGGTGTTGCCGATGCCCTTGGCGAGCTCACCGGCGCCCACGAGCACCTGACCCTGCCGGATCTGCTGCGCGGCCAGCTCCACCTGCTGGGTGGCCGCGTCGACGGGCTGGCTGTCGGCCGCCTGCACCGGCATGTGGCCGATCCCGACGAGCGCCGAGAACGTGAGGGTGACGATTAGCGAACGATGCTTCAGAGCCATCTCCACCTCCTTCGGTTGGCTTCGGTTGGCTTCATTGCCGATTCATGGTAACACCGTGCCGGACCGGATCCGGCATGTTCGGGGCCGCTCCACCAACTTTTCCGGCGAGGTGAGGGATATGAAATACGGGGTGTTCCAGTTCTCCACCGACTACTCGATCCGCATCGACGATCTGGCCCGCGAGGCCGAGGCCCGCGGCTTCGAGTCGCTGTTCGTCCCCGAGCACACCCACATCCCGGCGAGCCGCAAGAGCCCCTGGCCGGGTGGGGCCGACCTGCCGCGCGAGTACTGGCACACCGTGGATCCGTTCGTGGGGCTGGCCGCCGCGGCGGCGGTGACCAGCAAGATCAAGCTCGGGACCGGGATCTGCCTGGTGATCGAGCGCGACCCGATCGTGCTGGCCAAGGAGGTCGCGAGCCTCGACTATCTCTCGCGGGGCCGGGTGCTCTTCGGGATCGGGGGCGGGTGGAACGCCGAGGAGATGGGGCATCACGGCACCGATTTCGACAATCGCTGGAAGGTGCTGCGCGAGCGCATCGCCGCCATGCAGGAGATCTGGACGAAGGACGAGGCGGAGTACCACGGCAAGTTCGTCAACTTCGACAAGCTCTGGTCGTACCCCAAGCCGGCGCAGAAGCCGCACCCGCCGATCCTGATGGGCGGCGCCGGCCCCCACGCGCGACAGCGGGCGGTGGACTTCGGGGGCCACTGGCTGCCGATCGGCGGGCGCTCCTACAGCGAGCCGATGGCCGAGACCATCGCGGATCTGCGGGCGCGGGCCGAGAAGGCGGGCCAGGACCCCGGCGCGGTCACCATCTCCATCTTCGGCGCGCCCACCGACGAGGCGCGCCTGGCCGGGCTGCGTGACGCGGGCGTGCTGCGCGCCATCTTCGGGCTGCCGTCCGCCGGGCGCGACCAGGTCCTCCCACTGCTCGATAAATACGCGGCTCTCGCTGCGAGGGTCGGGTAGCTTCTCCGCGACCGCGCCTGGGCGAAGGCGCTCCCGGACTCTCAGGAGCGGATGGGGCCCTCGGGGCGGGTGGTGAGGGTGAAGACGGTGAGGGCGGTGAGGCCGGTGAGAGCGATGGCGAGGGCCCAGAGGTAGATCGCGAGGTAGCCGCCGGTGCGATCGAAGATCACGCCGGAGAGCCAGGGGCCGAGTGCGGCGCCGAGATTGTTGCCGATGCCGAGGAGGCCGAAGATGAAGCCGTAGTGGACGGGCGGCGCGATGCGGCTCAGCAGGACGGTGACGATGCTGGCCCGCGAGCCGAGCGGCAGGAAGAGGAAGAGCACGTAGCCCGCGGCGAGGATCCAGAACGGCCGCACTTCCATCCCGATCAGGCAGAGCATCCCGAGCAGCGAGCACGAGAACGAGAGAAAGCCCGCGATGGGCCCGCCGAAACGATCGGCCACCAGGCCGGCCAGCGCGCGGCCGAACCCGGCCAGGAGGCCGCCGATCGCGAGGAGCAGGGATGCTTCGCCCGCGGTGAAGCCCCGCTCGGT
The DNA here is from genome assembly GCA_035260865.1 of Candidatus Methylomirabilota bacterium. Taxonomy (GTDB): domain Bacteria; phylum Methylomirabilota; class Methylomirabilia; order Rokubacteriales; family CSP1-6; genus CAMLFJ01. The sequence continues at coordinate 1,894 of DATFUK010000101.1, forward strand.
GAAGTAGAGCGTGTGCTGCGTGGTGGCGAGGTAGCCGAAGAGCGGCGGCGTCGTGAACATCACCAGCAGGCTCCAGAATCCGGCGGAGCGGATGATGCTCGCGGCGCTCACCGTGGCGGCTCCCGCCTGGCCGGGTCCGCGGTCCGCCGCGGATGCGAGACGCGTCGGATGCGTGCGCCAGGCCCAGGGGATGAGCGCCAGGATGGCCGCGGCATAACACCAGAAGGCGGGCCGCCAGCCCCAGTGGGTGATGATCCACTGGGCCGGCGGCGCCAGGGCATAGGCCGCCATGGATCCGCCGAAGGCGATGCCGGTGGCCAGGCCGCGGCGCCGAACGTAGGCGTCGGCGATGAGGGCGGCGTGGGTGGTCATCCCGGTCAGGCCCAGGCCGATGCCGCCGCCGAGCCCCATGGCCGTGAGGAAGAGGGGCAAGGTCGGCGCCAGACTGCCCAGCACCATGCCGAGCGCCACCAGCCCGAGTCCAAGGCTGACGAGGCGTCGCGGGTTCCAGCGGGCGACCAGGTAGCCGGCGACCGGGCTGAGCAGGGCGCCCCCGATCCAGAGCAGGGAGGCGGTGGACGCGGTGGCGGCCCGGGAGCCGCCGAATTCGGTCAGCAGGGCGGGCAGGAAGACCGGGAAGGTATTGGTGATTCCGGCCACCAGCAGCATCGTGGCGAAGGCGAGCCAGAGCCGCGGGCTGGCAAGGGACTCCCTGGCTTGGATCACCAGGGGAGGAACTTCAGGAGGAAAACCGGGCCCGAGGGGCCCGGGACGAGGCTCAGTCGTCCGTCTCGGCGCGCTTCATGGCCTTCCGGCGCTTCTTCCGCGCCTCGGCCTGTTTGCGCTTCCGCTTGACCGACGGCTTCTCGTAGTACGCGCGCTTTTTCATCTCCTTGAAGAGCCCATCCTTGAGC
>DATFUK010000102.1:0-3659 GCA_035260865.1 Candidatus Methylomirabilota bacterium
GGAAGGATCGCGTCGCAGAAGTACTGCACCGCATCCACGTTGGGCAGATAGTCCATGGCGCCGGTGAACAGCACCGCCGGGTGCGTCGCTTCCTCTCCAAGTGGCGCGTGATACGTGAGGTCGATTCCGTTGGCCACGACCGCGGTGGTGGCCCACGGAGCGAATGACTTCAGGAGCGCTTCCTCGGTGGGCGTCGCCAGCAGGCACAGCGCGGCCCATCGCGCGATCGCGGCCTCGCAACCCTGGAGCCGCTGCCCCTCGACCCGACAGATCCAGCTCCGGGGTGGCGCGGTGTGGCGACTGTACTGGGTCCACTTGTCCGAGTCGATATCGACGAAATCCATGATCACGGGAAGGCCCATACCCTCGGCATACTGGGCCGTCGGCGTGGATGACGCGTAGATGAGATCGTATTCCCCGTTGGCGATTCGCTCTGAAAGCCGCCGCCGAAGCCGTCGTGACCCGAAGTACGGAACGCTCAACGATGACCCGACCGCCAGTCCGGCGAGTCCCTTCAGCGTGCTCCACGGCTTCCAGAGGCGCGCATACTCGACCTCCGAAACCATCTGACTCAAGGGAAGCACGCCGGCCACATCCGCGCGATCGTCGACGAGACAGGCCAGCGTTACCTCATGGTGCCGAGCGAGATGACGCGCAACGTGATACGCGCGCACCTTGTCGCCGGTGTGTGGCGGAAATGGAATCCGATGAGCGAGCATCAGGATCCGCATCGCCTAGCTCGTGAGCCCTGCCGCGATCGCTCCCGACGATTTCGTCGCGGGTGGGGGACCCCCCGCCCGGAGCACTTCCTCGATACCTTCGACCAACCGGGCGCAGAGGACCTCCCACGAGAAACTACCTTCCACGAACCGTCGCCCACTCTCGCCCAGCTCCTGACGTAGAGGTGCCTCCTCCAACAGTCTTATTACCTGCCGCGCAAAGCTCGCGGGGTCATCGGCTACGAGCACGTCATGGCCGGCTCGCGCCTTCAACTGCTCGCAGCCTTTCGTGCTCGTAACTACCGGCACGGACGCGGCCATGGGCTCGAGCACTCCGCGATGAGCCCCGCCGGATACGCGAAGCGGGGAGACCGCCACCGCGTGGCTGTGCAGGAATGGGCGCACGTCGCTCATGGGCGCGACGACCTCCACCCCGGGCAGCCCGCCGACCGCACGCACTCCTCCCGTCACGATGAATCGCACATCTGGGATACCCGCCCGGATGGTCCGGAGCGGCCCCGCACAGAATTCCCTGATCTCCCCCACTTCCTCGTCATCCGTCAGCGACGCGTTGTAGATCACGGTCGGCGTCTTCCCGATCACCCGCCCAGCCGGCGCGAAGAAGTCGAGGTCGATTCCGTCCGGAACCACGCTCACCGAGCCCTTGGGCTCCAGGCTGCGGACCACGTCCGCGGCCTTGTCCGTCGCGGCAAAGCATCGCACCGCCCGCTGCGCGGCGGCGGCCTCCGCAAGGCGCAACCGGGCCGCCTCGGTGCGGAAGAACCGGGTACCCGGGAACACTCCCCGCGCCGCCTGGTAGAGCCACCATTCGGACTCGACGTCGCCGAAATCCACCACCATGGGAATCGTCGGGTCAATCTCGAGGGCGTAGGGAATCATGCTGGAGGATGTGACACACACCAGATCATAGGCCGTCGTTTTCAACCGGTCGGTGAGGCGCCTCTGGAGGGCCTCCGATCGTGCATACGAGAGCGTGCAGGACTCGCCGCCCACCAGCCGTAGCGCGCTCGTCAGCGACTTCCACCCCCGCGGTACGGCCGCGAACTCGAGGTCTCCGAACTCGGCACGCAGCGAGGAAATTAGCCCCCCCGCGTCCGGGTTGTCGGTCACGAACGCCAGGGTCAAGCGGTGGCTCCGCGCCAGGCGCCGAGCAAGGTGATACTCTCGGGTCGACCTCACCGGCCGCCGGGGCGGTGGAAGCCACCGACCGAGCATGAGGAGGTTCATGGCAGGAATCTCGTGAGCTGCGGCCCAACGATCTTCGTCAGGGGCAGCGGCAACTTCTTCCACGCGCTAACCGCGACGCGCATCTTTTGATTCGACGGGCTCAAATCGGGCATGTGAGACCCTTCCGAGAGGATGTACTGATATGGGAGCGGAACCGGTTCGAAGCCCCAGTGTCGCTTGAAGTTGTAGGCGCCGGTGCCTTCCCGGCTCCGGCCGAAATCGAACGTCCGATAACCCGCCTTCGCCACGTGACACATGAGCTCCCAGTACATGAAGTCGTTGACCGAGTACTGGAGCGCGTCGCGCAGGGCGCCGCCATAGTACGGAAGAACCTGATCCTCGTAGAAGAGAGACAACACACCGGCTACCAGCTCCTCCTCTCTCCAGACCGTCATGAGCTCGCAGTCTTTGCCGAACTCCTGCACGATCGCCCGGAACAGCCTTCGCGGAAACACTGGCGAGCCGAGCGCGTGAACGCTATGAGCGTAGACGTGCCAGAACCCGTCGAGGTGCTCGACTCCGAGCTCGGTCCGCAGTCCGTGCTTGCCCCCTTGGCGCGTCATCCGGCGCTGCTTGCGCGGAATCGCGTTGATGTTGTCTTCCTCACTCGCGCTGATCGAACGCGAGAAGGTCACATACAGGTTCTTCGTCGGCAGGGCCAGGGCCTGCCCAGCCCGGTGGCGCAGCTCCACGTAGTCGGCTTTGACCTTCCCCGCGAGCTCGGTAGCCGCTGCCACCAGCGCGTCCGCGGCGACGGTTGACGCACTACAGATCCCGCCGTAGACACCGTATGGAACCGAGACGAGCCCACGGCCACCCAGCAGGCCACGGATCAGAAAGAGCGGTAGCACTCCCTCGATCGCTCCACCCCGAACCGCCATGAGGTAGTGGGGCTTCTGACCGAAGGTGGTCTCGACGACCCGCTTCCACGCGGTGAGATGGAATGGGCTTCCTCCCGGGGTATTTCGCACGAAGGTATCCCACTCCATGGCCTGAACGGTCAGCGGCTGGACGTCCACCATCCCGCTACCGCTCCATCCGCAGGAGTGCGCGCACCACCCGCTTCGCCGCCTTGCCGTCCCACAGTTCCGGGATCTCACCCTTCGGCCATCGGCCCTCCGCGACGCTCCGCCAGCCCTCGTAGATATCGGCTGGATCGGTACCGACCACCCGGTTCGTGCCGAGCGTGACGGTGATCGGACGTTCGGTATTGGGCCGCAAGGTCAGACACGGGACGCCGAGCGCGGTCGTCTCCTCCTGGATCCCTCCCGAGTCGGTCAACACACACCGCGCCATCGACATCAACTGAACAAAGTCGAGATACGGAAGCGGATCGCACAGCGTGAGCTGCGGCATGCGCGGGAGCACCGGGCCGAGGGCTTCCAGGCGCCGTCTCGTCCTTGGATGAACCGGAAACACCACCGGAATCTCCGTCTGAATCCTCGCGATGGCCTCGAGCAGTATCCCGAGGACACCCTCATCATCCACGTTGCTCGGACGGTGAAGAGTTAGCGCCGCGTATGTCCCGGGGGCGACGCCCAACCGCTCCAGGATCCCCGACTTGGCCGCCTCATCCCGGTACCGCACGAGCGTGTCGATCATCACGTTGCCGACGAATTCGATCCTCTCGGCGCCCACTCCCTCCCGCAGCAGGTTTTCGCGTGCCCCCGGCTCGGTAGTGAGCAGCAGGTC
>DATFUK010000103.1:0-4334 GCA_035260865.1 Candidatus Methylomirabilota bacterium
TGGTGCCCGACGAACTCGAAGCGCAGCGCGGAAAGCAGCTTGGCCGCGAACTCGCCGTTGCCGCGCGAGCTGAACCGCTCGTAGAGCGTCGCGCGCAGCACCGGCGCGGGCACGCCCTCGTTGAGGGCGGCCGCGATCGTCCAGCGTCCCTCCCCCGAATCGGACACGCGGCCCGAGAAGCCGTCCAGATCGCGGCTCCTGGTCAGCGCGTTCGCGGGGAGATCGAGCAGCCAAAACGCCACCACGCTGCCGCGCCGCCAGACTTCGGTGATGTCGCGCAGGTTCAGATCGTAGCGATAGTGCTCGGGGGTGCGGAGCGGAGCGGTCTCGGCGTCCGCGGTCGCGGCCCCCGCGTTGGCGTGGTGGAGGATGTTGAGCGCCTCCGCGTTGGCCGCCATCAGCCCGTACTCGATGCCGTTGTGGACCATCTTCACGAAGTGCCCGGCCCCGTTCGGCCCGCAGTGCAGATACCCGTGCTCAGCGGTCCCGTCGTTCCCCTCGCGGCCCGGGGTGCGGGGAATGTCGCCCAGGCCGGGGGCGAGCGCCGCGAAGATCGGGTCGAGGCGCTTCACTACCGCCTCCTCACCGCCGATCATGAGGCGAGCAGGGGCACGAGCGACGCCAGCGTCTGGTCCACCGCCGCCGCCGGCACCATGATCCACACCGTCCGGGGACGGGCCAGCGCCTGCACGAACGCGGGGAGCGACGCGGCCCCGGTCGCGCCCTCGCGGGCCAGCCCGCACCGCGGGGCCGGAGACGTCGTAGACCACGCACTCGGGGCCCGCCCGGCCAAGCCGCGGCACGATGTTGGCGCCCATGCGCCCGAGACCGATCATGCCGAGCTGCATCCGTCGCTCCTTTGCGCGGCCGCCACGGCCGCGATGACCGCCGCGCCGGCGCTGGTGGAATCCTTCACGTACGCGGTCTCGATCCGGCCCGCGCGCTCCCCGCCGAGCAGCTCGACGAAGGTCTCGCGCACGAGGGCCTCGAAGCCCGGGTAGCCGCCCCACAGGCTGCCGTCCACCGCGATGGTACGCCGGGCCGCGAGCTCCGGGTCGAGGAAGCGCACCGCGCCCGCGAGCGCGGCGCCGACCAGCCGGGCCGCGCGGCGGGCGATCGCCGCGCCGAGCGCGCGGACGCCGCGCCGTTCCTCCAGCGTGCTAAGGACGCCGAGCGCGCGGAGCAGCGCGTCCACGTCGTCGAGCCCGGCGCTGCGATCCGCGGCGACGCGCGAGAGGTGCGCGCTGTCGAGCGAGAACGGGGCGAGCCCGACCGCCGCGCGCGGCCCCGCGTCGCCCAGCGTGCGGCGCAGGATCTCGCCCAGGTAGTGCCCCGAGACCATCTTCTCGAAGCGCTGCGCGCCCGGCTTCGGCTCGTCCAGCTCGCGGTCGAGTGCGACGTCGTACGGGGTTTCGACGGCGGCCACCCCGTCGAAGTTCCCGGACTCCAGATTCCGGATGCCCGCCGGTCCCAGATCCGCGGCCAGGTTGGTTCCGGTGCCCAGGATCAGCCCCACGTCGGCCGGGCGCGCCCCCGGGTCGCGACCCCGCGCCTGGTAGCTCTGCAGCATCAGCGCGGCCACCGTGTCGTTGGCCACCGCGGCCACCGCGATCCGCTCGAGCGCGGCACGCCGGAGGGCGGCGCCGAGCAGCCCGGCCACATCCTGGCCCTCGAGGCCCGCGAGCGCCCAGCCCTTGGTCGACGCCAGCGCCACCGCCCGGTCGATCCGCTCGAGGCGGGCCGGGTAGGAGTAGACGAACGCGAGCGGCGCGACCGCCACCCCCTGCGCGTGGACCACCCGGCTCACCGCCCGCGCGATCAGGTCGAAGACCGGCTCCGGCGCGCCGCGCTTGTCTCCCTCGGAGAAGGTGAGCGCTTCCTCCGCGACGATGCGGGCCGCCCCGCCGACCCCGAGCTCGACCAGGCCGGCTCGAGCCTTGGTGCCACCCCAGTCCACCACCACGACCCGGCCCCGCTCCCGCCCGGAGGGCTGGCGCGTAAAGGTCTGTAACATCTTGAGGGAGCTGGGCTCGCCGACCAGCCCTCTCGCCATCTGGCGGGTGAGATCGCGGGCGATGGCCTCGAGCGCGGACGCGGGCGCGTCGAACCGCGCGGCCGTCCGGGCGAGCAGGGTCTCGTCGGAAGCGGCCATGGCCGTCATCATACTCTGGGGGGTGACGGTGCTATGATGACGGCCATATGATGAGTGGCACGAAATGAGCGCGCCTCAGCGACGCAAGACGGTCTCGGTGGACGTGGGTGGGGTCAAGGTGGGCGGCCCCCGGCCGATCATCGTCCAGTCCATGACCAACACCGACACCGCCGACGTGGCCGGGACGGTGGCCCAGGTCAACGCGCTCCACGCGGCGGGCAGCGAGCTGGTGCGCGTCACCGTGAACACCGAGGCGGCGGCGCGGGCGGTCCCCGAGATCGTCAAGCAGGTCACGGTCCCGGTGATCGGCGACTTCCACTACAACGGCCACGTGCTGCTGACCAAGTACCCCGAGTGCGCCCGCGCGCTCGCGAAGTACCGCATCAACCCGGGCAACGTGGGCGGCAAGCACCACGACGAGAACTTCAGCGCGATCGTCCGGGTCGCGATCGACAACGGCAAGCCGGTGCGCATCGGGGTGAACTGGGGGAGCCTCGACCAGAACCTCCTCACCCAGATGATGGACGCCAACGCCAAGAACAAGGACCCGCTCGACGCGCGCGACGTCACCATGAACGCGATGGTGGAGAGCGCGATCCAGTCCGCCGAGCTCGCCGAGCAGACCGGCCTCGGGCACGATCGCATCATCCTCTCCGCCAAGGTCTCAGGCGTGCAGGACCTGGTGGACGTCTACCGCGAGCTCGCGCCCCGCTCCGACTACCCGTTGCATCTCGGCCTCACCGAGGCGGGCATGGGGGCCAAGGGCATCGTGGCGAGCACCGCGGGGCTGGCGATCCTGCTGCAGGAGGGCATCGGCGACACGATCCGCGTCTCGCTCACTCCCAAGCCAAACGGCGATCGCACCGAGGAGGTGCAGGTCGCCCAGCTGATCTTGCAATCGCTGGGGATCCGCAGCTTCCTGCCGCTGGTGACCGCCTGCCCCGGCTGCGGGCGCACCACCTCGACCTTCTTCCAGGAGATGGCCGAGCAGATCCAGACCTACCTGCGCGACCAGATGCCGGTGTGGAAGAGCCGCTACTCGGGCGTGGAGGAGCTGAAGGTCGCGGTGATGGGCTGCGTGGTCAACGGCCCGGGCGAGTCCAAGCACGCTGACATCGGCATCTCGCTGCCCGGCACCTTCGAGGAGCCCAAGGCCCCGGTCTTCGTGGACGGCGCGCTCAAGCTCACCCTCAAGGGCGACGCCATCGTCGCCGACTTCCTGAAGATCCTCGACGACTACGTCGAGAAGCGCTACGCGGGCAGCCGCAAGTAGCGGCGCGACCCGGCCGGAGCTTCCGCGATGCCCATCTCCCCGTACATGCGCGATATCCGCGCCAAGATCGGCCACGACGTGCTCCTGCAGCCCGGCGTCGCCGCGATCATCCTCAACGCGGCGGGCCAGGTGCTGCTGCAACGCCGGAGCGACAACGGCGAGTGGGGACTGCCGGGCGGGATCATGGAGCCGGGGGAGGAGCCCGCGGAGACGGTGGTGCGGGAGATCCGCGAGGAGACCGCGCTCGAGGTCGTGCCCGAGCGGATCGTCGGCGTCTACAGCGGCCCCGAGTTCGTGGTGCGCTACCCGAACGGGGACGAGGCCGCGATCCTGAGCATCACCTTCGCGTGCCGGCCGGTCGCGGGCGAGGCGCGCGTCAACGACGACGAGTCGCTCGAGATCCGCTACTTCGCGCCCGACGCGCTGCCCGCGATGCCACCGCGGCACCGGATGCGGATCGACGACGCCCTGCGGAACGATCTTCGCGCCCGCTTCCGCTAGGGCGCGCCTACCCCTTCAGCAGCTCCTCGGCGACGCGCTTGACGTCGCCCGCGTCCACCTGACCCTTGTGGGTCTTCATGATGTCGCCGATCAGGCGGCCCGCCTGCTTGGGGTCGCTGATGCCGAGAGTCGCGATGCGCTCCTTGACGAGGGCGCGCACCCCCGCGTCGTCCATCGTCTTGGGCAGGTAGCGCTCGCAGAAACCGATCTCGAAACGGAGCTGGGCGGCCTGCCCGGCGCCGCGCTCTCCGAGCTTGTCGTACTCGGCCACCGCCTTCTGCAGGAGCTTGCGGTACGCCCCGATCACGTCGAGCACGAGGGCGTCGTCGACCTCGCCCGCGAAGCCCTTGGCGGTGCGGCGCTCCTGAACCTTGGTCTTGAGCATGCGCACCACGTCCGCGGTCCGGC
>DATFUK010000104.1:0-7210 GCA_035260865.1 Candidatus Methylomirabilota bacterium
TGGCCAAGAGCGGTTTCCGCCCGCGCGGCACCCTGATCTACCTGGCGGTGGCGGACGAGGAGGCCGGCGGCAATCTGGGCGCGGGGCACCTCGTGGAGCGGCGGCCCGACGCGGTGAAGGCGGACTACGTCATCACCGAGAGCGGCGGCGTGCCGATCCCCACCAGCAAGGGCCACGTGCTCGGCGTGACGGTGGGTGAGAAGGGAGCCAACTGGCGGCGGCTGACCGTGGCGGGCACGCCCGGCCACGGATCGCGCCCGTTCCGCACCGACAATGCATTGGTGACCGCGGCCGAAGTCGTGCGGCGCATCGCGGCCTACCAGCCGAAGGCCCGCATCCTCGACGTGTGGCGCGAGTACGTGAAGGCGATGGATCTCGGGCCCGAGCTGACCGCCGGGCTCACCGATCCCGCGCGGGTGCTCGAGACGGTGCGCGGGATGGACAACCTGGCCCTGGCCCGCGAGGCCCACGCCTGCACCCACACCACGTTCTCGCCGAACGTCATGCACGGCGGGGTGAAGACCAACGTCATCCCCGACCGGGTGGAGATCGACGTGGACATCCGCGCGCTCCCCGGGGTGACGAGCGACGAGGTGGACGTGATGCTGCGGGAGGCGATCGGCGACCTGGGCCCGCGGGTGAGCGTCCGCACCGGGCGCGGGCAGGAAGGCTCGCTCAGCACCCACGACACCCCGCTGGTGGCCGCGATGGAGCGAGTCACCTCCCGGCTCATGCCGGGCAGCCGCGTGGTGCCCAAGATGACCACCGGCGGCACCGACGCCAAGTTCTTCCGCTGGCAGGGCGTACCCGCCTACGGCTTCGGCCTGCAGTCGCTCCGCATCCCCTACACCGACTACCCGCTGATGTTCCACGGCCACAACGAGCGCGTGGACACCGAGAGCCTCAAGCTCTCCGCGATGATGTGGGAGACGCTCGCCCGCGAGTTCCTCGGCTAGGGACTCGGAGGGGGCATCGCCGGGACCGCCCTGGCGCGTGAGTTCTTCGGCCAGACGCTAGCCGGCCTTCGCGACGTCGCGCTGGAGCGAGTCGACGCTGTCGGCCACCAGGGCGACCAGCTCGTCCACCTCGCCGGCGGTGATGCAGAGCGGCGGGGCCAGGCGGAGCACGGTGCCGCGCGCGTAGATGATGGCGCCACGGTCCCACGCCTTGCGGTCGAGCTCGGCCACCAGCTTGGCGTCGAGCGGCTTGCCGGAGCCGTCGGGCTGCACGAAGTCCACGCAGACCAGCAGGCCGCGACCGCGGACCTCGCCCACGATCGGGTGCTTGCCCACCGCCCGGCGGAGATTCTCGAGCAGCCGGGTCCCCATGGCCTCCGCGTTGGCCACCAGCTTGTCCTGCTCCATGATGCGCAGGTTGGCGAGCGCGGCCGCGCAGGCCACCGGATGCGCCGCGTAGGTGTTGGGGTGCACGTTCTCCTGGGTGGTGGTGTCGGAGAAGACCTCGGCGAGCCGGCCACGCGCGATGCTGGCGGAGAGCGGGATGTAGCCCGAGGTGATGCCCTTGGCCACCGACAGGAGGTCGGGCACCACCTGGTCGTGCTCGATCGCGAACCACCGGCCGGTGCGCCCGAAGCCGGTGATCACCTCGTCGGCGATCATCAGCACGTCCAGCTCGTCGCAGAGCGCGCGCACCGCGCGGAGCCAGCCGATCGGCGGCATGATGAAGCCGCCCGAGGAGAGGACCGGCTCCATGATCACCGCCGACACCGTGTCCGGCCCCTCGCGGAGGATCGCCTCGCGCAGCTCGGCGATGCGGCGCGCGATCAGCTCCGCCTCGGTGCCTCCCGCGAGGTCGCGGAAGGGATGCGGCGGCTTCACCTTCGCGAAGCCGGGCACCTCGAGCGGAGCGTAGGCCTGCGACAGGTGGGGCAGGCCGCAGATCGCGAAGGTGCCCATGGTCGCGCCGTGGTAGCCGCCCTCGAGGGAGATCACCTTGTGCTTGCCGGGCTTGCCGGCCGCGAGCCAGTACTGCCGGGCGATCTGCATCGAGCGCTCGTTGGCCTCGGAGCCGCTCACCGCGAACATGGTGTAGCGCAGGTCGCCCGGGGTGAGCGACGCGAGCTTCGCGGCCAGCTCCACGGCCGGGCGATTGGAGAACTGCCGGGTGGTCGGGTAGTACGCGAGCCGCACCGTCTGCTCGGCGATCGCCTCCGCGATCTCGCGGCGGCCGTGACCCACGTTGACGACCGCGAGCCCCGCGAAACCGTCGAGGAGCTTCTTGCCCTGCTCCGTCCAGACCCAGACGCCTTCCCCCCGATCGATCACCAGCTCCTCGTCGGAGAGGAACGGGTGGTCCTGCGTCTTGTGCGTCCAGAGGTGATTGATCATCTTCGGGTCGGTCGTCATGGCGGCATAGCTCCCGGATGAGGTTGAGCGGCTGGCGACGGTGAGCGGATCGTAGCAGACCGCGCCGGGCCTTGTCCTCGACGGGGTGCTCATTTTCAGTCCCCAACTGACACTTTCCGCCCGGAGACGGCCAAGACGCCCAGTTATTTCAGGTAGTTGTCTATGGCGTGGTCCTTGCTCCCTCACGACCGGATGCCACCGACGAGTCCCCAGAGCCACGCGGACATGCAGGACGAGACGGCGCTCCTCGCCCGCCTGCGCTCGCTCGAGGAGGAGAACGCGCGCCTGCTCGAGGAGCAGTGGACGCGTCGGCAGGAGACCCGGGCCCTGACCGGCATCGGCCGGCTCCTGTCCGAGCGGCTCGATCCCGACGTGGTCGGCGAGCGTATCGCGGAGAGCCTCCGCTCCCTGCTCGGCGGGCGCTCGGCCGTCGTCTACCGCCTCGACGCCGACTCCGCGAACCTGTTCGCGATGGCGGTGGCGCACGAGCCAGAGGCGCCCACCGCGAGCTGGCGCCCGGTGCGCGAGATCCGATCGGGCGCGGTCGGGCTCGCCATGCACGAGCGGCGCACCATCACCAGTCCCGATGTCCTGGCGGACGCGCGCATCGACGTTCCTCCCGCCCTGCGCGCCCACATGGACGAGGGGGCCGACCGGGCGATCCTCGCGGTCCCCTTGCTCACGCAGGACCGGATCATCGGCGCGCTCGCGGTACGCACCGTGACCGGGACCGTCTTCGACGCGCGCGCGGTGCAGCTCGCCGAGGCCCTGGCCGACCAGGCCGCGATCACCCTCGAGCACGCGCGGCTCTTCGCGGAAGAGGAGCGGCGGCGGCGCGAGGCGGAGGTGCTGGCCGACCTCGCGCACACCATCGGCGCCGCCCCCGACCTCGCCACCGTGCTCCGCCGGGTCACCGAGGCGGCCCAGGAGCTCTGCCGTAGCGACGGCGCGGTGATCGGCCTGCGCATCCCCGAGTCCGACGCGGTGCTCCTGCGCTACTGGACGGCCCCGTGGTACACCGACCTGACCCGCGTCCGCGTCGAATCCGGCAAGGGGCTCGGCGGCCTCGCGCTCGAGGCGGGCCGGCCCGCCCGGACGGATGACTACCTCCGCGATGCCCGGGTCAGCCGGGACTACGCGGGACAGGTCGCCGCGCTCGGGATCACCACCAAGATGGTGGTCCCGATCCTGATCGACGACCACGTCGAGGGCCTGCTCTACGTGGACAACCGGACCGCCCGCGTCTTCACGGACCGGGACGAGTCGGTCCTGGTGCGGCTGGCCGCCCACGCGGCCATCGCGATCCGCAACGCCCAGATCCTCGAGGCCGAGCAGCTCGCCCGCGGCACCGCGGAGCGGCTGGTCCGGGCGCTGCGCGAGAGCCAGGACCGCTTCCAGTTCGTGGCCCGCGCCACCAACGACGCGGTGTGGGACTGGGACCTCGTGAGCGACGCGCTGTGGTGGAACGAGGGCGTCAGCACCCTCTTCGGCTATCCCCCCGAGCAGATCGGCCCGGACATCGCGTGGTGGTACGAGACGATCCATCCGGACGATCGCGAGCGGGTGAAGACGGACATCAACGCGGCGGTCGAGCGCGGCGCCGAGAGCTGGAGCGCGGAGTATCGCTACCGCCGCGCCGACGGCTCGTACGCCCACGTCTTCGACCGGGGCTACGTGCTGCACGACGGGGACGGCCGGCCCACCCGGATGATCGGCGCGATGATGGACATCACCCAGCGCCGGGAGCTCGAGGAAGAGCTCCGGCAGGCCCAGAAGATGGAGGCGGTCGGCCGCCTCGCGGGCGGCGTCGCCCACGACTTCAACAACCTGCTCACCATCATCACCGGCCGCACCCATCTGGTCCTCGGGCGGCTCAAGGCCGACGACCCGGTGCGCCGCAGCATCGAGGTGATCCAGAAGACGGCGGATCGCGCCGCCGGCCTCACGCGCCAGCTCCTGGCCTTCAGCCGCAAGCAGGTCCTCCAGCGGAAGGTGCTCGATCTCAACACCCTGGTGGCGGAGGTGAGCACGATGCTGCGGCGGCTCATCGGCGAGGACGTGAACCTGCTGGTGACCGCGGGGCCGAGCGCCGGACGGGTCAACGCCGATCCCGCGCAGCTCGAGCAGGCCTTGATGAACCTGGCCGTGAACGCGCGGGACGCGATGCCCAGCGGCGGCACCCTCGGCCTCGAGACCGATCTGGTGCGGCTGGACGCGGCGCCGCCCGACCGACCTGACGCGCTCCCGCCCGGCCCGTACGCGGTGCTCCGCGTGATGGACACCGGCACCGGCATGGACGCGGCGACCCAGGCCCGGATCTTCGAGCCGTTCTTCACCACCAAGGAGCCGGGGAAGGGCACCGGCCTCGGGCTCTCGATGGTGCACGGGATCGTGCGCCAGCACGGCGGCGCGATCCACGTCCGCAGCGTGATGGGCGGCGGCACGACCTTCGAGATCTACCTGCCCCAGGTCGAGACGGCGGCCGAGACCGGCGGCGCCGTCGAGCCGTCCGCGCCCCCGCCCGCGACCGGCAAGGAGACGATCCTGCTCGTGGAGGACGAGGCCGACGTACGGGCGCTCGCCCGCGAGGTGCTGGAGCGGCAGGGCTACACGGTGGTGGAGGCGAGCGACGGCCAGCATGCCGTCGAGGTCTACGAAAAGGAAAGCGCGCGGGTCGACCTCATCCTCACCGACGTGGTGATGCCGCGCATGAGCGGCCGCGAGATGGTGGACCGCGTGCGGGCCAGCCGGCCCGACATGCGCGTGCTGTACATGTCGGGCTACACCGGCGACGCCATCGTCCGCCACGGCGTGCTCGACGCGAGCATGCTCCTGCTCGGCAAGCCCTTCACGCCGATGGCGTTGATCGCGAAGGTCCGCGAAGTCCTCGACCGCCCGCGCAGCTAGCTAGCCGCCCCGCACCAGCGGCTCTCCGATCAGCGTCCAGTAGGGGATCGCCACCGCCAGCACCACGAGGGCGGCCAGCGCGGTCATCAGGAGGCCGAAGCCGAAGATCTCTCCGGCGGTGAGGTGCCCGCGCTCGTAGACCACCAGCGACGAGGCGGCCTGCGCCGGATAGTAGAGGACCGCGTCGCCCGCGATCGTGACGATGAGCCCGCAGAGGATGGGGTTCAGGCCCGCGGTGGTCCCCACCGACATCGCCACCGGGATCGTGGTGGCGAGGAAGCCGGTGATGTTCGGGATCATGAGCCGCACGAGCGCGGAGGCGACGAGCAGCACGCCCACCACCATCCAGGGCGACTCGGCCACCGAGCGGGCCGCCCCCACCACACCGCCGGCCAGCCACGCGCTCGCGCCCGAGCGCGAGAGCGCCTGCGCCAGGGACAGCGACGAGGCGAGCACGAAGAAGTTCGCCCAGCCGACCTCCTGCTCGAACTGCCGCCAGGTGAGCACGCCCAGGCCCGGCATCAGGAAGCACACCCAGGCCAGGAGCGCGGGCAGCGTCGGATGCCAGTGGTGGATGGAGTCGGTCAACCAGAGGACCCCGGCGCCGGCGGTGATCAGCGCGGTCCGCCACTCGACGCCGGAGAGCGGGCGCGGCGCGGGCCGGGGCGGCACCTGCACCTCGGCGTGAAAGCCGTGGCGGAAACGCAGGTAGATGGCGGCGGCGGCGAGGCTGATCAGCGCCAGGTACGGGACGCTCATCAGCACGAACCACCGGGTCCAGGAGGTCACGCCGATGAGGCCGGCGGCCACGATGGGCGTGATCCCGCCGGTCAACAGGATCGTGGACGACAGCCGGTTCACCGAGTTCAGCACCAGCATGATGGCGCGGGCGAGCGGCGCGCCGGCCGGCACGCGGCCGAGCGCGAAGGCCTGGTCGTAGACGTGGACGAGGATGCCGGTGCGGGTGGTGGCGGACGGGAGTATCAGCGTGAGCACCGGCAGCGCGAGCAGCAGGTGCGCGTAGAGCGCGCCGGCCCGGCCCCGCCCGCGCGCGAGGAGTAGGTGGGCCACCCGCTCGGCGAGGCCGCTCCGCGACACCGCCACGCCCAGGGTCAGGATGCCGATCAGGAAGTACGCGATGGGATCCGCGAAGCCGGCGAGTCCTTCGCGCATGCCCGGCACCGCGTGGGTGAAGACCAGGGCGATGATCGCGACGATGCCGGTGACGCCGGGGGGAAGGATCTCGAAGCCCCAGAACCCGATGGCGAGCACGATCACCGCGAGGACGCGCTGGCCTTCCGCGCTCAGGCCGTCGGGCGAGGGCGCCGCCAGCACCGCCAGGCTTCCGATGACCGGGATCAGCCAGCGAAAGCCGGACGATGGGCGGCGCACCCGCCGAGGATACTACCAGCGGCCGCGATCGTAGTAGCGCGGCGCGTACGGGTAAGCCGGGTAGACGGGGTAGCTATAGGTGTAGCGCGGCCGCGGAGGCGGCGGCGCGTAGCCGAAGGGTACGAGCGGCACGATGGCACAACCGGCCAGCAGCAGCGCGGCCAGGGGAATCCATAACAGTCGCATTTCGGTGCCCTCCTCGCTCGATCAGACGAAGGAGAGCGCCGCGAATATTCCCTGAATTGCGTGTACACGCGCGGCGGGGCCGCCGCGTCTAACGAGATTGGCTAGGGTTGCTCGCCGAGCACGATGATGGCGGCCTCGGCAAGGCGATCGATCTCGGAGCGCGAGAGCCCGAGCTCGCCGAGCACCTCGACGGTGTGCTGGCCGAGCAGCGGCGCGGGGCGATCGATGCGCGGCGGCGTGCCGGAGGCGCGGCCGGGGAACGTGAGCATCTTCACCTTGCCCACCCCGGGCTGATCGACCTCGGCCACGAGTCCCAGGTGACGCACCTGCGGGTCCTCGTAGACCTCGTGGAATTCGTA
>DATFUK010000105.1:0-13768 GCA_035260865.1 Candidatus Methylomirabilota bacterium
CACGGCCACTCCGTCGAGGAGCTGGCGGTGGCGCGTCCGGTGGGGCCAGCGCCGTGGCCGTCCGAGCCGTGATCGCCTGGCCCACCGAGAAGAACTCGGCCCACGGATCCTTGCGGAGGGCGGCGAGCCGCTTCGGCACCGTCTCGACCGTGAAGGCCTCCGGCTTCGTCTTGGCGGAGAGCTCCGCCCAGGCGAGCGGCGTGGAGACGGGCGCGCCCGGGTTCGCGCGGGGCGAGTAGGCGGCCACCGCGGTGGCGCCGCGCACGTTGCGGAGATAGTCGATGAAGATGCGGCCGCGGCGGGCCGCCTTGAGCGGGTTGATGGTGTAGCGATCGGGCGCCCGGCGCGTCATCTGGGCCCCGACGCCCTCGCCCACCGCCCGCAGCACGTCCCAGCCCGCCTCGGGGCGCAGCGGGACCACCACGTGCAGCCCCTTGCCGCCGGTGGTCTTCACGAAACTGACGAGCCCGAGGTCTTGCAGGAGCGCACGCGCCTCCTCCGCCGCCTCCACCACGCGCGGCCACGGCAGGCCCGGCGCCGGATCGAGGTCGAGCACGAGGCGATCCGGCCGCTCGAGCCGCTCGACGCGCGTGCCCCAGGGATGGATCTCGAGCACGCCGATCTGGGCGAGGGCGACGACCCCGGGGAGATCGTCCACGTAGAGGTACGAGGCGGGGCCGCCGCCGCTCTCGCGGATACGCACGCGCTTGACCTGCTTCGGCACGCCGGGCGCGGCGTGCTTCTGGTAGAAGCAGGCCCCCCGATCGCCCGCGGGACAGCGCACGAGGCTCAGCGGCCGATCTGCCACGTGCGGCACCATCCAGTCCGCGACCGCCTCGTAGTACCGCGCGAGCCCGAGCTTGGTGATCGCCTGGCCGCGATAGAGCACGCGGTCCGGATGGGTGAGCCGGACCCCGGCCACCTCGACGGGGCCATCGCTGCCGCCCGAGATCGACCGCGCCGGCTTCGGCGCGCGGCTCGTCTCGCGCACGATCTCGGCCGCGGGCTTGTCCTCGCGGAGACCCTGGAACGCGGGATGGCGCAGCAGGCCGTCGCGGGTCCACTCGGTGAACGCGACCTCGGCCACGAGCTCCGGCTTCACCCAGTGCGCGCCGCGCGCGGGCGGGCGCGGCCCGTCCGGCGCGAACGGGGAGGCGCGCCGCTCGAGCCGGCGCAGCCGCGCGCCCAGGCGCTCGAGCGTGGCGCGGTCGAAGCCGGTGCCGACGCGGCCGGCGTACCGGAGATGGCCATCGCGGTCGTGCACCCCGAGGAGCAGCGAGCCGAACTCGGCGCGCGCGCCCTCCGGGTCGGTATAGCCGCCGATCACGAGCTCCTGCCGGGCCACGCACTTCACCTTGAGCCATGCCGAACCCCGGCCGGACGTATAGGGCGCGTCCTTCTGCTTGGCCACGATGCCCTCGAGGCCCAGGCGGCAGGCGCGGTCGTACACACGCTTCCCGGGGACGTCGAAGTGCTCCGAGTAGCGCAGCCGCCCGCGGCGGCCTTTCAGCAGACGGGCCAGCCGCGCCTTGCGCTCGACCAGCGGCAGGGGCCGCAGATCGGCCCCGTCGAGGAACAACAGGTCGAAGGCCACGTACACGAGCGTGCGGCCCGTCTCGAGCTGATCGGCTTGCTGGAGCGCCTGGAAGCTCGAGGCCCCGGCCTGGTCCAGGGCCACGATCTCGCCGTCGAGCAGCGCCTCCTTCACCGGCAGCGCCGCCGCGGCCTCCGCCACCGCCGGAAAGCGGGCGGTCCAGTCCTGGCGATTGCGGGTGAGCAGGCTGGCGCGGCCGCCCTCGATCCGGAGCAGGATCCGGTAGCCGTCGAGCTTGATCTCGTGCACCCACTCATCGCCGGGCGGCGGGCCGGACACCAGGGTGGCGAGCTGGGGCGCGACCCACGCGGGCCGCGTCATCGCGCGCGTGGCTTCGCGCGGGCGGCGATGTCTCGCTCCTTGATCAAGAGCCAGTTCTCCTTCGGATGCCGGGGCCGATCGGCCTTTCGATCGCCGGACCGCTCGCGCATGCGCACCAGGGCCCAGCCGCCCTTGAGCTTGCGCCCGTGGAGGATGAACTTCAACGACCCCTTCCGGTACCCGGCGCGCGGATCGCCGACCGGCTCCCACCAGCCCCGGTCCCAGAGGGCGACCGTGCCCGCGCCGTAGTGTCCGGCGGGGATCTCGCCCGCGAAGCTGCCGTACTCGACGGGATGATCCTCGACGTGCACGGCCAGGCGCTTCCGGCCGGGCACCGGCGCCGGCTGCTTTGGTACCGCCCAGCTCTTCAGCACCCCGTCCAGCTCGAGCCGGAAATCATAGTGGAGGTGGCTCGCCGCGTGGCGCTGGATCACGAACGCCCGGCGCTTTGCGGCCCGCCGCGTCCGCCCCTTGGGCTCCGGCGTGTGGCCGAAGTCCCGCTTGCGGCGGTAGACCGCGAGGCTCACGGCTCAGGCGGACTTGCGTCGACGAGGCCGGCGCCGGTCCTCTCCCGTCCGGGCGAGGCTCTGCTTGAGCAGCTCCGCGATGTCGATGATCTCGGCGCGCTTCCTGGTCGCCGGCTCTTCCTCCGGCTCGGGGGCCTCGGTCGTCTGGCCCGCCCGGCTGCGCTTCTTGATGAAGGCGAGCAGCTCGTCCCGATATTCGTCGTGATACTGCTTCGGGTCCCACTCCTCGGTCATCTCGGCCACCAGGCGCTCCGCCATCCTGACCTCGCGGTCGGTGACCTTGAGGGTGGTTCCGGGCACCCGGACCTTGGAGGGATCGCGCAGCTCGGAGGCGTAACGGAGGATGTCCAGGACCAGGACCCGGTCGTGCACGACCACCGCCGCGAGATGCTGGCGGGTCTTCACCACCACCGAGGCCACCGCGACCTTGCCGCTGCGCCGCAACGCCTCGCGAAACAGCGCGTAGCCGCGGTCGCCACCCTTGGCCGGCTCCAGATAGTACGGCCGGTCGAAGTAGAGCGGCGCGATCTCGTGCGCTTCCACGAAGGCGAGGATGTCGATCCGCTGGGTTCGCTCGGGGCTCGCCTTCCGCAGATCGACCTCGGTCACGACCACATAGCGCCCGTTCGCCTGCTCGACGCCCCGCACGATTCGGTCTCCGGGCACCGGCTTGCCGGTTCGCTTGCTGATCTTCTGGTAGCCGATCGGGGAGCTGTCCCGCTTGTCGAGCAGCGTGAAGTCCAGATCGTCGCGCTGCTCGGCCGTCACGAGAGAGACCGGGATGTTGACGAGGCCGAAGCTGATGCTGCCGGTCCAGATCGTGGAAGGCACGGGGCGACCCCCTCAGCGCGAGGCGACGGCCACGCGGCCGGACGGCGGCGGCGCGTCGATCAGATCGGCCCACGCCGGTCGCACCCGCATCCGGGCGAGCACGTGGAGCACCCGGCGGGGGCTCCCCAGGTCGCACCAGGTCACGCGCGGCAGGCGCGAGACGCCGAGATGCTCCGGATGCGGCTCCAGAACGGCTCGCGAGAAGCTCGCCCGGTTCAGAAGGGCGTACGCCTCCTGCACCGCGCGCACTTCCCGATCCGAGTCGAGGAAACGCCGCAAACCGGCCAGCCGGCCGCTCATCTCGGGCAGCGCACGGGCCCCGGCCTCGACCAGCGTGCGCGCCCGCGCGACGGTGATCGCGGTGTTCCAGAGGCCGCCGGCGGCGAGACAGGCTTGCGCCTGCGCGTCCGACGGCTTCTCCCAGAATCGGCGCACCGCCGAGACCACGTCGCGCGCCCCGTCGATCGGTGGGCCGGACGCGATCCAGCCGTACTCGGCCTCGGGGGCGGTGGGCTGCGCGCCCACCAGCATCACGCGGTCCGGATTGCGCTCGACCGCGCCGGCCACCTCCTGGACGTGAGCCATGAAGGTAGCCTCGCCCAGGATGAAGTGATCGGAGGGGAACACCACGATGGTCGCGGCCGGATCCCGCCACGCGATCCACTGCGCGGCGTACAGGATGGCCGCCGCGGTCCCGCGGTCCTCCGGCTGGACCAGGAGATAGGGCGGCTGGTCGACCCCGGTAAACTCTTCCGCGAGATAGGCGACGTGCCGGCGCACCGAGACGACGACCGTGCGATCCCGCGAGATCCCGAGGGCGGCCCGGTCGAGCGTCTGCTGTAGCAGGCTGCGCGGCCCGAGCAGCTTCACGTATTGCTTCGGCCGCTCCTCGCCGAGCATCCGATGCACGAGGAATCGCAAACGCACTCCCTCCCCGCCGGCGAGCACGACGGCCCACGGCCCCCGCGGGTTCGCCATCGGCTACGCGTTGACCCGGCGCTTGCCCCAGCGCTTCCCTTCCCGGGGCAACTCGCTGACGAGGCGCTGGGCCACGATCGCGGGGTCTTCGAGCCGATTCGGACGGCGGCGCGCGGCGAGCTCCTTCCGCCGCCGGACGACGTGCATCGCGGGAACTGCGGTCAAGGCGATGAGCGCCACCAGCGGCGAGAGGAAGAACGCCAGCACGAACCAGGCGACGGGCTCGCGGCCCTTTTCCCAGGCGACCCAGGCGGTCACGGACGCCCCCCCGACCCAGGCCGCGAACCCGAACAGCGTGAGGAGAAATCCCAATCTCACGAAGTCGCCCACCAGCTCGTTCATGGTCCTAACGTCCGACACCCAGCAGGAAGAGGATGAGGATGAGGCTCAGCGGCACGCCGAGGAGCCAGAGAAGAATGAGTGGCATTACCAGCCTCCTGCCGCGGCCCGGTCGCGCCGCGTCCGATAGTGTGTGAAGGTCATGGGCTCACCGGAGCCCATCCAGCCGCCCACGACGGCACCCATCAACCCGAGCAGCAGGGCGGTCACCGCGGCCATCGCCGCGTTGCGGGCCGCCATCGCGGCGGCCGGATCCTGCGCGGCCGCGAAGGCCTGGGCCGCCGTTGCCGGGGGCAACCCGGCGAGCCCGCCGTACCAGCCGCCGAAGTAGGACACCGCGCCCATGGACGCGAGCACCATCAGGAGCGGCACCGCGACGAGCCAGGCGATCGCGCCGTGCAGCATCGCGGTCTCGGAGCGGCGCGCCCCCGCCACCTTGGCCGCCACCCAGCCGCCCAGAGCAAAGGCGAGGAACGACCCGAAGACGCTGAACGCCAGCGCCAGGAAACCCACCTCGCGCCAGGTGCCGAAGGGCTGCCCGACGCGATGCGCGCCCACCGCGATGGCCACGAGCCCGAAGATGAGGGCCAGTGCGATTGCCGCCAGCGTTCCGGTCCACACCGCGCTCCACGACAGCGGCCACGCAAAGAACGTTTCGCGCTCGCCGCCGTAGCTGACCGTGGTGATCTCTTCCACTCTGACTTGCTCCCCCGCCATTGCCATCTCTCTGTTTCCTCCGGACGACGAAGAGAGCAACTTCTGTGCCCGGGCCCGCGCCCCGCCAACCCGCGGCCGCACGCGCACACCGCGACGGGTCTGCGAAGATATCGGAACGGTTTACCCGGTAAGAACGGAGCGAACCCTCGGAAGGATCTCGCGCTGGTAGAAACGCATGAACCCCGCCTGATCGGGCCCGACCTGGTGAAGACAGACGTGGTTGTAGCCGGCCTCGACGTACTTCCGGATCCCGGCCAGGTATCGCTCCGGATCGGCGCCGCAGACCACCGACTCGGCGACCGCGTCCTCGGTGACCAGCTCGGCCACCGCCTCGAAGTGGGCGGGGAGCGGCAGCTCCCACGAGAGGCTGCTTTCCATTGCCGCGGTGGGCCAAAACTCCCGCGCGGTGCGTCGCGCCGCCGACTCGCTCCGGGCCCAGCACACCGTCAGCTCGGCGTACCGCGGCTTGCCGGCGCCGCCGGCGCGGCGGAAACGGTTGATGGATTCTGCGGCGGGCTCGGTCCCGATCATTCCGTCGGCCACCCGGCCCGCCAGGTCGGCGCTCCGCGGTCCCCCGACCGCCAGCAGCAGCCGCGGGGGCGTGTCGGGCCGCGAGTAAAGCCGCGCGTTCTCGACCGTGAAGTGCCGGCCTTGGTGGCTCACGTTGTCGCCGGTCCACAGCAGCCGGATCACCTGCACCGCTTCGAGCAGCCGCTCCTGTCGCACCTCGGTCTCGGGCCAGCCCTGCCCGAGGATGTGCTCGTTGAGATTCTCGCCGGTACCCAGACCCAGGAAGAACCGCCCGTCCATGAGCAGCGCGCACGTGGCCGCGGCCTGGGCCACGAGCGCGGGATGGATCCGCACCGTGGGACAGGTGACCGCGGTGCCCAGCTCGAGGCGCCGGGTGGCCTGCGCGATGCCGCCGATCACGCTCCAGACGAACGGGCTCTGTCCCTGCCGATCGGTCCACGGGTGAAAGTGGTCGGAGATCAGGGCAAACGAGAAGCCACGCTCCTCGGCCATGGCGGCGAGACGGACCAGCTCCCGCGGACCCCGCTCCTCGCTGGACAGCTTGTAGCCGAGCCGCACGGCTCTCATCCGGGGGCGCTTGCCGTGGCGAGCGCGCCCCTTCATGCGCGTCTCCCCCCGGGCAGCAGGCTCGCGATCAGCGGCGCGAACGCGGAGGCCTCGACCGGCTTGGCCACGTGGCTGTCGTAGCCCGCATGGAGCGTGCGGCGCCGATCCTCGGCCGCCGCGTAGCCGGTGAGCGCGATGGCCGGGATGTGCCGGCCCCGCGCCGCCTCGAGCCGGCGCACCCGGCGGATCAGGTCGTAGCCGTCCTCGCCGGGCATGCCGATGTCGCTGACCAGCACGTCCGGCCACCGCGCCTCGATGGCGGCCACCGCGTCGGCCACCGACGGGGCGGTGGTCACCCGAGCGCCCTCGAACCCGAGCGCCACCTTGAGTACCTCCCGCGTCTCCGCGTCGTCGTCCACGACCAGCACGTCCACGTTCTCGAGCGGGCGGGTCCGGGCCCGATCGGGTTGCTCCGCTCGCCCGCGCGGCGGCGGCGGCACCGGGCCCGGCCGGAGCGACGGCGACGCCACGAGGGGCAGGGTCACGGTGAAGGTCGCGCCGTGCCCCTCGCCCGGACTGGCCGCCCGGATGGTCCCACCGTGCAGCTCCACGATCTGCCGGGCGATCGAGAGCCCGAGGCCGAGGCCGCCGTGTGAGCGCATGGTGCCGCTCTCCCCCTGGCGGAAGCGGTCGAAGACGCGCGGGAGCAGTCCGGGGGCCATACCGCGGCCGCTGTCGCTCACGGTCAGCTCGGCCTCCGGGCCCACCCGGCGCAGGCCCACCGCGACCCGGCCCCCCGCCGGCGTGAACCGCACCGCGTTCGAGAGCAGGTTCCACACCACCTGCTGCAGCCGCGTCGCGTCGCCGAGCACCGGGCCGGCCTTCGCGTCGAGCTCGGTGGTCAGCGTGATCGCCTTGTTCTCCGCGGCCGGGCGTACCGTCTCGATCGCCTCCGTGATGACCCGCACCAGATCCATCCGCTCGATCGCGAGACGGAGGCGTCCCGAGACGATGCGGGAGACGTCGAGCAGATCCTCGATGAGGCGCGCCTGCAGGATCGCGTTGCGGTCGATGGTGTCCACCGCGCGGGCGATCGTCTGGGCGTCCCGGGGACCGTTGCGCAGGACGCCCGCCCAGAGGCGGAGCGTGTTGAGCGGCGTGCGCAGCTCGTGCGAGATCACGGCCAGGAACTCGTCCTTCGCCTGGCTCGCCGCCTCCGCCTCCTGCCGGGCCTTCCGCTCGCTCGCGAGCAGCTCGCCCCGCTCGAGGTGGCCGGCCCGCGCCGCCTCCTCGGCCGCATGGCGGCTGGTGGCGTCGAAGGCCACGATCGCGATGGACCGCGGCTCGCCCGCCTCGCGCACCAGCGACAGGCTCACGTCCACCCAGCGGAGGGATCCGTCCGCGCGGGCGTAGCGCGTCTCGACCGCGGCCTCGGGCGCGTCCACCGTGAGACCGCGCAGCGCGGCGACCGCGCGGTCTCGGTCGCGGACGTGGACGGTGTCGGCGAACGAGCCATCCGTCTTCTCGTCCGGGCCGCGGCCCACCAGCTCGCGATAGCGCCGGTTGACGAGCACGAAGCGGCCCTCGAGATCGGTCTGGGCGAGGCCCGCGGTGGGCTGGTTCACGAGGGCGGACAGCCGGCCCTCGTAGTCGCGCGCCGCGCGCTCGGCCCGCTCGCGCGCGTGCCCGGCCGCCTCGAGGTCGCGCCCGAGATCGCCCGCCGCCGCCGCGAGCCCGGTCAGCGACCGGATGATGGCGCGGCCCGCCAGCATCGCCACCCCCAACCCCAGCAGGAGCGTCACGGCGCCGAGCGCGCCGAGCGCCCGCATCCAGGGACGGCCGAGCGCCCCCGGCCCGAGGAGGACGACGGTCAGCCACACCGAGAACGCGATGACCGGCACCGCGCACACCAGGACGAGCCCCACGAGGTAGGCGCGGAGCGACAGGAACGCCCGGGGCCGATCGCGAACGGTCACCGGGCCGCCCATGCCGGACTCGTGGTCACCGCGCCCGCCTCCGCGTCGTGGTACGCGCGGAAGTGAGGATAGAGGTCGACCGGGTGCGCGAGCGGCCCGGCGGGCAGCGGCGCGGACGGCGGGTGCAGGATGAAGGTGTGCAGCTCCTCCTCGGACGGCCCCGCGTGGGCTCCCAGCTCGTCGATGAAGCTCACGTCCCCGCCGGGCGCGCCCGTGCCGTAGAGCACGATGTCGCCCGCGCTCGGCATCGCCATCAGATCGCGCAGCCCCGCCACCACCACCGCGCGATCGAGCCGCCGCGCAAACGGATCGCGCACGGCCGGATCGGGGCGGCGGCCGAGCGGGATGCGGTGGCCGCGGTACCAGCAGAGCGGGCCGTTCGCGCCCCGCGCGAGCACGAGGCCGATGCCGGGGTGGCGCGAGAGACGCGCGAGCACACCGGGGTGGCGCGACTCGATCTCGGGCGCCGAGAGGGGCTCGCGCCGGTCCGTGAAGTAGACGAAGGCGTTGGGACCGGCCGCGATCACCTTGACCTGGGCACCGCCCAGCCCGAAGTCGTCGCGGAGCACCCGGTCGATCGACAGGCCCCGGGTGAGGCGGCGGAAGGGCCGGGTCGGGGCCTGCCCGTGGTCCGAGAGGATGTAGAGGTCGTACCCCATCTCGGGGAGGCGGCGGAGGACGCGCGCGAGCTGCTGGATCGAGCGGTCCACCCGGCGCAGCGCGCGGAAGGCGAGCCGATCGGCGGGCCCGAAGGCGTGCGAGATCACGTCGTAGTCGAGGAAGTTCACGTAGATCGCGGGCACCCCGCGGTAGAGATCGGCGGAGACCGACAGCGTGAAGAGCTGGCGGGCCCAGATGGAGACGCCGATGTCGATCGCGAGCGCCTCGATCGAGCGGCGAAGCTGGGCGCGTCCGGCGGGCAATGCGGCGGTCATCCGCCCCGCTGAGCGCGCGAGCATGACGAGCGTGAGTCCGACGCACTTGAGCGCCACCCAGCCGATCAGGAGCAGCGACAGCGCGGTGCGCCGGAGGCCGGTGCCGGCGCGCGTGAGGCGCCGGAGGCGCGCGTAGGTCCACAGGCTGTCCGGCGCGCCGCCCGTGAAGACGCAGCCGTAGCAGGCCCCGTTCTCGAGGATGCCGGCGCGATCGGCGGCGAGCCGCCGCTCGACCAGGTCGGCGACCCCGCGCTCGGGAAAATGCAGCTCGAGCTCCTCGCGCTTGTCGTAGAAGTGAAAGCCCGGGATGTCCGGCCGCACCCCGTACATGATCGCGGCCTGGAAGGCGGGCGTGGACGAGGGCAGCCCGACCGACAGCTCGCGGCGCTCGAGCTGCCCGGTCGCGAGCAGTCGCCGCGTGTTGCGCATGCCGCCGTCGGCCAGCGCGCGATCGAGGATGCCGCGGGAGAGGCCGTCGATCTGGATGATCAGGAAGCGGCGGCGCGGCTCGATGGCGGCCGGCGCGAGGCGCATCCACCGGCTCCACCGGTCGACCCAGGCCTGCAGGCGCAGGAAGAGCGACTCGACCAGATTACCCACGGGGGAGGTTACCCACGGGCGAGCGCCCTCCGGCCCAGGCCGGCCAGCCCGATCAGCACGAGGGCGGCCGCCGCGGCCACGCCCAGCAGCGGCCAGGACGCGGTGCCGCGGGTCGCCGCGTCCACGAAGAGGCCGGCGCCGACCACGAGCACCGCGTTCATCGGCACCATCGCCAGCTCCGACCAGCCGAAGTAGCGCCAGAAGCTGATGCCGGTCAGCCCGAAGCCGTAGTTCACGACCGCGAAGGGCGCGATCGGCACGATGCGCAGCACCGGGATCACCGCCCAATCGTGCTTCTCCACCAGGGCGGAGAGACGCGCGAAGCCCTCGGTGCCCGCGAGCCGCTCGGCCAGCGCGTCGCGCGCGAGGTAGCGGGCGATGAGGAAGCCGAGGGCGGCCGAGATCGCGCTGCCCACCACCATCACCACGAACGCGGGCCCGATCCCGAAGAGAAAGGGCGAGAGCAGCGTGAACGGCATGCCGGGCACGCCGATCAAGGTGGCCGCCACGTACACGAGCACGAAGGCGGCGGGGGCCAGGACGCCGAGCGTTTCCGTCCAGCCCTGCGCGGCCTCCAGGTGCCGCCCCACGTCGATGGCGCGCCCCATCACGACCATGGCGAGCAACACCGCGCCCGCGGCGGCCAGCGGCCAGATCCGTCGCCGCCCGGCGCCGATACGGCCGGGCGGCGCGACCATCCTCAGCGCAGAGGCGGGGCGCAGCGGAGAGGCGGCCATCGCGAGCGCCCTAGGCCGGTGGCCCGGCGGCCGGCGGCTCGGCCAGCGCGTCCGCGCCGATCGGCCGGCTCGCCGCCTCGTCGATCGCGGCCGTCCAGATCGAGGCGTCCTCCTCGCTCATGCTCCCGTGGGGCAGGAGGCGGGCGTCCTCGTAGCCCCACAGCTGCACGTCCACGAGGTACTGCGCCCGCGAGGTCAGCGGACCCCGGCAGATCCGCCGCGCGGGGGCCTGGCGCATCTCCTGCTCGAGGATCTCGAGGCAGCGCCGCATGAGCGGCTCCGGAATGCGCCGCCGCTCGGACGGGTAGACGAAGCCGAACAGGATCAGGTGGCTGAGCAGCACGCGCCAGTGCTGGCCGAAGCGCCGGGCCAGGCGGCTCCAGTCGATCTGCTCGGCGCGCGCGTGGATGAGGTGCGCGATGTCGGCGCCGTCGTAGCGCTCGCGCTCCATCACGTAGGCCTTGGACCAGATCGTTTCCTCGACCGGGCAGAGCCGGACCGGCTGGCCCATCACGGTCGCGGGCACCGCGTGGCGGAACCAGTCGTCGTCCACCGGGCAGGCCGAGTTGCCCGAGCTCCAGATGACGTCGATGTGGTCGTGCTCGTCGCGCTTGACCTTGCCGAGCCAGTGCGGAAACGTGAGCTCGGTGCGATAGCCGAGGCGCCGCTCGAGATGCGCGAGCGCGCCCGGCGCGTCGCGCGCGAGCATGAACAGGTCGAGATCCTTCACCGAGCGCCCGATGCCGAGGTAGTGCTCGAGCGCGTGGCCGCCTCCCACCAGGAACGGGAACCCGCCCTCGTGCAGCGCCGCGAGCACGCGCCGGTAGAAGCGACGCGTGGCCACCGGCAGGGCCCGGCTCCGGGCGGGCGCGCGACGCGGGGCCGTGGCCGTCGCGGGGGTCATGCGCGGGCTCCCGCCGCCGGCGCGTCCGCGCCGTGGCCGGCCGGCTCGTCGCCGAGCGGGATCTCGACCACGCGAAACGGCGGCTGTTCGGGAAACCGCCGGCGCAGCAGCGGCAGGGCAACATTGTAGACCGGCACCCCCGCCGCGGTGGCGCCCTCGAGCTGGCCGCGGTGGGCGTGCCCGTGGAAGACCACGTCGGGCCGGTACCGGTTGATCGGCTCCTCGAGCCGGCTCGACCCGAGGAACGGGTAGATCTCGAACGGCTCGCCGTCCACGGTGGCGCCGATGGGCGCGTAGTGCAGCAGCGCGACGCGGCCCCGCGTGCGCAGGCGGGCCAGCGCGGATTCGAGCTTGAGCGCCTCCTCGACCGCGGCGGCCACGAAGGCCTTCACC
Organism: Candidatus Methylomirabilota bacterium; assembly: GCA_035260865.1. Classification (GTDB taxonomy): domain Bacteria; phylum Methylomirabilota; class Methylomirabilia; order Rokubacteriales; family CSP1-6; genus CAMLFJ01. The sequence continues at coordinate 11,930 of DATFUK010000105.1, forward strand.
GGCCCCTCACCCCACGACTGCAGCGCGCGCGCCCCGAAGCCGCCCGCGAAGCCCTTGGCGCCCGCGAAGCCGACGCCCTGCACCTCCGTCGCGGTCCCGTCCAGCACCGTCACGCCGGCCGCGTCGGCGAGGATCCGTGACACCTCGTCGGCGGCGGTCGACTCGAAGTCGTGGTTGCCGAGCACCGCGACCTTCGGCAGCTTCGTCGCGCCGAGCTCCTTGGCGAGGACGCGGGCCTCGTCCGGCGTGCCGTAGTCGGTGAGGTCTCCACAGAGCACGAGCACGTCCGCGCTCTCGCCGATCTTCGCGAAGAGCGGCTGGAACGCGCCCTCGGAGGTGCGGGTGCAGTGCAGGTCTCCGACGGCCGCCACACGGAGTGAGGTGGTCATGAGGGGGTGGGCTGCAACCCCCATGCCCGTCCCTCCGGGAGCGAAAGGCCGTGAAACCCGCACCCCGGCGGGCGGGGGGCTGCTGGGTCGGAACCTCTTACCCGGTAGTTCCGCCCCGACGGCTCCCACCCGGGTGGGGCGCGACGCGGCCCCGGGCCTGGAGCGCCGATGCCAGGAGCGCGCAGAAGCCCAACAGGAATAACCCGGCGCGAACGGCATGCGTGAACTCCCACTGATCGCGGAGCCGGGTCCAGTTCGCGGGCACCACGGTGGGCGTCCAGGTCGCGAGCTGCTGATTCACCGGGTTGACGAGGAGCCAGAACAGCGCGTGCGCCAGCACCAGGCACGCGGCCCCCGTCACCGCCCAGCCGCGCCCGGATGCGGGCGATGTGCGCGACCTTCCGAGCCCGGCGGCCCAGAACACCGCGGCGAGGACCGCGCCGACCTCGATCACCGCGCCCACGCTGCCGAAGTAGCGGTACAGGGTGTGCGTCACCGTCACGTAGAGCGCGGGGTCATAGCCGCGCCGCACCGGCATCTCGAGCACGTGCGCGAATGGTGCCCCGATCGCGAGCGCGGCGAGGACCAGCGCGATGAACATCCAGGCGTTCATGCCGATCGTTCGAGCAATCGCGATGCCAGCCCGGATCGACCCCGATCCGCCTGGCCGCGGGCTTGCACGTCAGACGGCATGCGATGCGGACGCGGGTGGCTCGGGTCGGTCGCGCTCGCCGTCGTCCTGTCCATCGCGTCCGCCCCGGCGGAAGTCCTGGCCGGCACGGTGGCGGTGCGCTTCACGGAGGGCGTCACTCACGGCTTCCTCTCTCTCCGCTCGACCGCCGGGGACTTCCTCGCCGAGGGCGATCTGCTCCAGGCCGTTCGCCCGGAGGGCGTGGACTCGCGCCTCGTGTTCCGCTTCAAGGACGGCTCGCTCTACGACGAGACGGTGGTCTTCGCGCAGGGCAAGGTCTTCACCATGCTGAGCTATCGCCTGGTGCAGCGCGGGCCGACCTTTCCCGAGGAGATGGAGATCTCGGTGGACCGCGCGGGCGACCGGGGCCGCTACAAGGTGAAGTCGCGGCGCGCGGGCGGCGAGGCGGAGACCGCAACCGGCGAGATGGAGCTGCCCCCCGACGTCTACAACGGCATGTTCATCCTGCTACTGAAGAATCTGCCGAAGGGCGGGGCGGAGACGGTGCACGTACTCGCGTTCTTGCCGAAGCCGACGCTCATCCAGGTTGGACTGGCGCCCGCGGGCGACACGGTGGCGACCGGCGAGCGCCGGGCCCCCGTCACGCACTTCGTGCTCAAGCCGAAGCTCGGGCTGCTCCGCGGCGCGGCGGCCGCGCTCTTCGGCAAGACCCCGCCCGACTATCACTGCTGGATCGCGACCGCCGACCTTCCCGCGTTCGTGGGGATCGACGGCCCGCTCTACACCGGCGGTCCCATC
>DATFUK010000106.1:0-3287 GCA_035260865.1 Candidatus Methylomirabilota bacterium
GGAGTGCGTCGGCGTGCCCGGCGTCCTCGATCAGCTCATGGCGGCGGCTCCGCGCGGCTCGCGGATCGTCGTGGTGGGCGTGTGCATGGAGGCGGACACGATCCATCCGATGCTCGGCATCAGCAAGGAGCTCAACCTCCAGTTCGTGCTCGGCTACACGCAGGACGAGTTCGCCGCCACGCTGCGGCACATCGCCGAGGGCGCGATCCGGGTGGCGCCTCTGATCACCGGCCACGTCGGGCTCGAGCCTGGCCTTGGCCACCGCGTGGACGCCGACGGCCATCGGCTCGGTGAGGGCCGCATGATCGGTCGAGAGACCGTTCGGCACCGGCAGCAGCAGGTCCTCGTCGAGCCGCATGTACTCGGCGTACCCGCCGGGGGTGTCGTTGGAGTAGCCGACCGTGCGCGGGCCGTCGGCGCGGATCAGGCTCGGCCGCGAGCAGACGCGCGTGCCGGGCCGGAGCGTCCCGGTGGTCCCGGGCCCGTGCTCGACCACCTCCGCGCAGAATTCGTGGCCCATCACCACGTCGCGCGCGAGATCCATCGTGAACACGCTGCCCGCGCGGCGCGAGGCGGCCACGAACTGCTCGGCGTGCCGGAGCGCGTGGAGGTCGGAGCCGCAGATGCCGCAGGCCAGGGTCTTGACCAGCACCTCGCCCGGCCCCGGATCGGGGCGGGGCAGGTCGGCGGCGACGAGTCGCTTGTTCCGCATCACGGCTGCGCGCATCTATCGGACCTCCACGATCAGCTCGATCTCGATCGAGACGTTGGACGGCAGGGAGGAGAGGCCGACCGCGCTGCGGGCGTGGCGCCCGGCCTCGCCGAAGAGCCGCTCGAGTAGATCGGACGCGCCGTTGATGGCCGCGGGCTGGGCGTCGAAGTCGCGCCCCGCGTTCACGAAGCCGAGCACCTTGACCACGCGCTTCACCCGGTCGAGCGAGCCGACCGCCTGCTTCACGCAGGCCAGGCAGTTGAGCGTCGCGTCGCGGGCGGAGAGGTAGGCGTCCGCCTGGCTGACCTCCTGCCCGACCACGCCCACGTAGCGGCGCACCCCGTTGATCCGCGCGGTCTGGCCCGAGGTGAAGACGAGCTGGCCGGCGCGCGCGGCGGGCAGGTAGTTGCCGACCGGCACCGGCGGCTGCGGCAGCTCGAGCCCGAGCCGGGCGAGCTTCTTCTCGATGCGCATCGCGTCCGGCATCGTCAGATCCTCTCCGCCTCCGCCAGCATCGCCTCGTAGCCCGAGACGACGTCGCGCGGAATCTCCACCAGGTCCAGGATGCGATCGAAGTCCTTGAAGCCGGAGCCGGTGAGCACGCAGACCACCGACTCGCCGCGGTCGATGAGGCCGTCCCGCACGCCCCGGCGGACCGCCGCGACGGTGACCGCGCCGCTCGGCTCGATCATGAGGCCTTCCCCGGCGAGCAGGCGCACCGCCTCGATGATCTCCGCCTCCTCCACCGCGAGCGCGTCGCCGTCGGAGGCGCGCACCGCGGCCAGGCACTGATCGCCGAGCAGCCCGGGATCGGCGGCGGCCACCGCGCTCGCGATGGTGGGCTGCCGCTCCACCGGCTCCACGCGCGGGAGACCCTTCTTCCACGACTCCACGATGGGCGCGCAGCGGGCCGCCTGGACCGCGGTCATCTTGGGCAGCCGATCAATCCAGCCGAGCGTGCGCAGCTCGTTGAAGCCCTTCCAGGTCTTCACGAGCGACATGCCGCCGGCACAGGGATGGAGCACGCGGTCGGGCACGCGCCAGCCCAGGTCCTCGGCGATCTCGTAGGCGTAGGTCTTCTTGCCCTCGTAGCGGAACGGGTTGTCGGTGCCGCAGTCGTACCACTTCACGCGCCCGCTCGCGATCAGCTTCCGGTACATGGCGTTGATCTGCGAGTAGTGGCCGTCGACGCGGATGAGCCGGGCCCCGAAGAAGACGGCCTGCGCCATCTTGGGCACCGGGGTGTCCTTCGGGCAGAACACCACGCTGCGGAGGCCCGCGCGCGCGGCGTAGGCCGCGGTGGACGACGCCTTGTTGCCGGTGGAGTCGCAGGCGAGCACCTCGTAGCCGAACTCCATCGCCTTGGTCGCCGACACCGTGATCGAGCGGTCCTTGAGCGAGCCGGTGGGATTGGCCGCGTCGGACTTGAGCCACAGCTCGCGCACCCCGCAGGCCTGGGCGATGCGCTCCGACCGGAGGAACGGCGTGCCGCCCTCGCCGAGCGTCACGATGCGCCCCGGGGCGAGCACGGGCAGCAGCTCGCGCCAGCGCCACACGCCGGCGGGGCGCCGGGCCAGCGCGTCGCGGTCCACCTCGCGGCCGAAGCGGGCCAGATCGTAGCGGGCCTCGAGGAGCTGGTGGCAGCGCGGGCAGAGGAGGAGATCCTGGTCCGGCGCGTACGCGGCGCGGCACCCGAGACAGTCGAAGCCGGTGAAGTACAGGTGCGTCATCTCCCGGGCGATAGTATGCTCCCGGCATGGCCCGCCTCAAGCTCGTCCTCGCGATGATGATGCACGAGACCAATACCTTCTCGCCGGTGCCCACCCCGCTCGCGTCGTTCCGGCCGCTCCAGGGCGAGGCCGCGATCGCGGAGTTCAAGGAGACCAATACCCAGCTCGGCGGCTTCCTGCACGTGGCCCAGCAGGCGGGCGCGGAGATCGTCCTGCCGGTGGCGGGGGGCGCGCACCCGTCCGGCTATGTGGAGCGGGCGGCCTACGAGGAGATGGTCGAGGCCATCGTGGGCGCGGTGCGCGGGGACTGCGACGCGGTGTTCCTGGCGCTGCACGGGGCGATGGTGGCCGAGCACGTGGACGACGGCGAGGGCGAGCTGCTGCGCCGCATCCGCGCGGTGGCCCCGACGGTGCCGATCGCGGTGGGGCTCGACTTCCACTCGCACATGACCGCGGCGATGGTGGACAACGCGAACGTCATCGCGGGCTACTGCACCTATCCCCACGTGGACATGGGCGACACCGGCCAGCGCGCCGGGCGCACCATGATGCGGGCGCTGCGCCGGGAGGTCGAGCCGGTGATGGTGTGGGGCTCGCTGCCCATGATGACGAGCACGCTGGTCCACACCCCGTCGCGTCAGCCCATGAAGGACGTGATGGACATGGCGATGGCCGCGGAGGCCTCGGGCGCGGTGCTCAACGCCTCCGTGTTCGGCGGCTTCCCCCACGCCGACATCCCGCACCTCTCCTGCTCGGCGGTGATCGTCGCCGACCGGCAGACCGGCCCCGGCCGCGCCTTGCTCGACCGCCTCCTCGACATGGCGTGGGAGCGGCGCGCGGCATTC
>DATFUK010000107.1:0-11809 GCA_035260865.1 Candidatus Methylomirabilota bacterium
CGACCGCTGCGGGATCAGCTATGTCGTCGTGCAGTCGGATCCCGGCATGATGGGCGGCTCGGGCTCCCACGAGTTCATGGCCCCGAGCGCGGCGGGCGAGGATGACGTGGCCCTCTGCGACGGCTGCGGCTACGCGGCCAATGTGGAGCTGGCCCGCGGCGTGCCGAGCGCGCCTCCCGCCGGGGACGGCAAGAAGGGGGAAGTGGCGACGCCGGGCGCGCGGACCATCGCGGAGGTGTCGGCGCAGCTCAAGATCGACCCGGCCGCGACCATCAAGACGCTGGTGTTCATGGGGCCCGACGGCCCGGTGCTGGCGCTGGTGCGGGGCGACCACGCGCTGCACGAGCGCAAGCTGGCCCGCGCGCTCCAGGCCGAGGCCCGGCCCGCGCACCCCGAGGAGGTCAAGCAGCACCTCGGCGTGGCCCCGGGCTCGATCGGGCCGGTGGGGGCTCGCGGCGCTCGGATCATCGCGGACGAGTCGCTGCGCCGGGGGGCCTACGTGGTCGGCGCCAACCGGGACGGCTTCCACCTGGCCGGGGTGATCCCGGGCCAGGACTTCGCGTGCGAGTGGGCGGACCTGCAGGTGGCGCTGGCCGGGGAGGGGTGCCCCACCTGCGGCAAGACGCTGCGGATCGAGCGGGTCATCGAGGTGGGCAACATCTTCAAGCTCGGCACCACGTATTCGGTCCCGCTGGGGGCGACCTACCTCGACGAGCACGGCCAGCAGCAGCCGATCGTCATGGGCTCCTACGGCATCGGGCCGGCCCGGATCGCTGCGGCGGCGGTGGAGCAGCGCCACGACGCCGACGGCATCGTCTGGCCCTGGGCGATCGCGCCCTTCCATGTGCACCTGGTGACGGTCGCGGTCAAGGATGCCGCGCAGATGGCCGCGGCCGAGGAGATCTACCGGGATCTCCAGGCCGCCGGCTTCGAGGTGCTGATGGACGACCGTGAGGAGCGGGCGGGCGTCAAGTTCAAGGACGCCGACCTGCTCGGGATCCCCCTCCGGGTGACCGTCGGCAATGCCCTCGCCAAGGAAGGCGTGGTCGAGCTGCGGCAGCGCGGCACCCGTGCCGACCGCCGAGTGCCCAAGACGGAGGTGGTCGCGGCAGTCCGGGAGATGGCGCAGACGATCTCATAGGCCAACCCGCCGTTCGGGGCGCCCGCACCGCTTGCAGGGGCCCAATCCCTGTGCTAAAGTCCTGAAAAAAGTGGGCCGTCGCCCACTTTTTTTGTGGGGGGCGGCATGGCGGACGATGCACAGTGGCTCGACCAGATCGAGGCGGTCGTGGCGCCGGTGCTCGCGTCGCGCGGCATGAGCCTGATCGACAGCGAGTGGCGCCGGGAAGGCCGGCGCTGGGTGCTTCGCCTCTTCGTGGACAAGCCGGGCGGCGTGGGCATCGCCGATTGCCAGGCCTTCAGCCGGGAGGCCGGCGACGTGCTGGACGTGTCAGGCCTCATCGAGCCCTCCTACGATCTCGAAGTGTCCTCGCCGGGGCTCGACCGGGTGCTGAAGAAGGACCGTGAGCTGACCTGGGCGGTGGGTCGAGACGTCCACTGCTGGGTGACCGAGCCGTTCGACGGTCGGACCGAGTTTTCGGGTAAGCTCCTCGCGGTGTCCCCGGGGGCGCTGACCCTGGAGGAGACGATGGGGACGCGGCGCGAGATCCCTCGCCGGCTGGTGACGAAGGCGAAGCTGGAAGTGGTGGCGTTCGGGCGGGCAAAGCGATGATGAACAAAGACCTCATATACGTGATCGAGCAGATCGGGCGCGAGAAGGGGATCAGCAAAGAGGTCCTCTTCGAGGCGCTGGAGTCTGCCTTGCTCTCGGCCTCCAAGAAGACGATGGGGGCCGCCGACAACGTGCGGATGGAGATCGACCGCCGCACCGGCACGCTCCGGGTCTTCGCGCGTAAGAAGGTGGTGACCGCGGTCACCGATGCGAAGCTCGAGATCGGCCTGGCGGAGGGCCGCAAGCTGAACGGCGAGGCGCAGCTGGACGACGAGCTCGAGATCGAGCTGGCGCCCCAGGAGTTCGGACGCATCGCGGCCCAGACCGCAAAGCAGGTCATCCTGCAGCGGGTGCGCGACGCCGAGCGTGACGCGGTGTACTCGGAGTTCATCGACCGCGAGGGCAAGATCGTCCGCGGCACCGTGCACCGCATCGAGAAGCGGAACGTGGTGGTGGAGCTGGGCAAGGCGGAGGCGGTCATCACCGAGCGGGAGCAGCTTCCCGGCGACCGCTTCAATCCCGGCGACCGGCTGCGTGCCTACATGTTGGAGGTCAAGAAGACGGCCAAGGGCCCGCAGATCCTGCTCTCGCGTACGCATCCCGGTTTCCTGGTCCGCCTCTTCGAGACCGAGATCCCGGAGATCGCGGAGGGCATCGTGCTCGTGAAGGCGGCCGCGCGTGAGCCGGGCGAGCGCGCCAAGGTCGCGGTGTCGTCCACCAAGCGCGACGTGGACCCGATCGGGGCCTGCGTCGGCCTGCGGGGCACGCGCATCCAGGTCATCAGCCGGGAGCTGCGCGGCGAGAAGATCGACATCGTGGAGTGGTCGCCCGACTCGGCGGTGTTCGTGGCGCGCGCGCTCTCGCCCGCCAAGGTGTCGTCGGTCACGGTCTCCGAGCTTTCGGAGGGCGCGCCCGAGGACGAGCTGCGCACCGTGCTGGTGATCGTCCCGGACAACCAGCTCTCGCTCGCGATCGGCAAGAAGGGGCAGAACGCGCGGCTGGCTGCGAAGCTCACCGGCTTCCGGGTGGACATCAAGAGCGAGGGCGAGGTCGAGGAGGAGCGGCGCCGCGACGAGGAAGCGCGCTCGGAGGGCCGGCAGGGCCTGGGCGACCTGCCCGGAGTCGGCCCGCAGCTGGTGGATCGCCTCGTGGACGCGGGGCTGCACTCGCCCTCCCGGGTGGTGGAGGGTGGGCTGTCCGCCCTGCAGGAGTTGCCGGGCATCGGCGAGGCCAAGGCGAGTGCGATCCTGGCCGCCGCGCAGGCGTGGGTGGCCGAGCATCCGGGGCCTTCCGCCGAGGCCGCCGAGCCGGAAGCGCCCGCGGTCGAGGACGGTGGATCGGAGATCGAGCCGACCCACTTGAGAAGCTGAAGCGGGCGAAGCGCCCGCCTCAGCGCACCTGCATCGGCTGTCGCGTGGTGCGGGCGAAGGCGGAGTTGATCCGGCTGGTGCGGGACCCAGGCGGCGTGGTGAGCGTCGATCGAGAGGGGCGCGCGGCGGGGCGCGGCGCGTATGTGTGCGCCACGACCGAGTGCGTGGAGAAGGCGCTGCAGGCGGGGCGGCTGGGGCACGCGTTCAAGGGTGCGAGCCGTCCCCCGCAGGAGCCCGCGATGGTCATTCTGGCGAGTTGGCCGAGGAGGTAGCGCGCGTGGCGGCACGGGTCAAGGTCATCGATCTGGCGAAGGAGCTGGGCGTCACCAGCAAGGATTTGATCGTGGCGCTCGAGGGCATGGGTCACAAGGGTATGCGGGCCATGAGTCCACTCCTCGCCGCGACGGCCAACGAGCTGCGGGTCAAGCTGGGCCGCGGCCGCGACCTGCCCGCCGAGGCCAAGCCCAAGCGCGCGCCGAAGCCGAAGGCGGCCGAAGGTGACGCACCCGCCGCGCCGAAGAAGAAGGCGGCCGGGGACGGCCCGCCCGCCCGCGGGAAGAAGGCCGCGAAGACCGTCGAGGAGACGCCCGAGGTGATCGAGCTGGCGCCCGCGGCCGCGCTCGAAGCGGCCAAGCCGGCCGCGACCATCTTCCGTCCCGCGCCGTCCGTCGTTCCGCCCGCGCCGGCCCCCGAGGTCGCTCCCGCCCCGCCGATCGCGCCCGCGGCGGCGTCGGTCGCGCCGCCCAGGCCCGCGCCTCCGCCGGCCCCCGCGCCGACGGTGCGTCCGGCCGCCTCACCGACCGAGCTCCGGCCCGCGCCGCCGGTGCGCCGCGCACCGGTACCGCCGCCGCTCAATCCGCCGCGCACCGTGATCTCGCCGCCGCGTCCCGCGGCGCCTGTGGCTCCGCCGCGCCCGGCCGCGCCCGTCCGTCCGGCCGCCGCCGTCGTCGCGGCCCCGCTCGCTCCGCCGGTGGCGCCTGAGCCGCCGGTGGTGGCGCCGGCCGCGCCCCGGCCCGGACCGGGCATGCCCCTGCCGCCTCCGCCCGAGCCACCGCAGGAGATCAAGCGCGAGCTGATCAAGCTGCCGGAGTCGGTCACGGTGGGCGAGCTGGCCGCCGCGATGCGCCACAAGACCACGGAAGTGATCAAGGCGCTGGTGGATCTGGGCGTGATGGCCACCGTCAACGAGGTGCTCGACCCGACCGCGGCCAAGCTCGTCGCGGACAAGTTCCACTTCGACGTGCAGGTCCGCTCGCTCGAGGGCGACGTGCTCGAGGAGGAGGAGTCGGATCCGGCCCAGATGCGCCCGCGGCCGCCGGTGGTCACGGTGATGGGCCACGTCGACCACGGCAAGACCTCGCTGCTGGACGCGATCCGCACCACCAAGGTGGCGGAGCGCGAGTTCGGCGGGATCACCCAGCACATCGGCGCCTACCAGGTGGACACGAGCCACGGCAAGGTCACCTTCCTGGACACCCCGGGCCACGAGGCGTTCACCGCCATGCGCGCGCGCGGCGCCCAGGCCACCGACATGGTGGTCCTGGTGGTGGCGGCCGACGACGGGGTGATGCCCCAGACCGTCGAGGCGATCAACCACGCCAAGGCGGCCAACGTGCCGATCCTGGTCGCGGTGAACAAGATCGACAAGCCGGGCTCCGATCCCGATCGGGTCAAGCGCGAGCTGTCCAACCACGGCCTCGTGCCGGAGGACTGGGGCGGGCAGACCATCTTCATCCACACCTCGGCCAAGCGCGGCGACGGTATCCCGCAGCTGCTCGAGATGACCGCGCTGCAGGCCGAGATCCTCGAGCTGCGCGCCAATCCGGGCCGGGCCGGGCGCGGGGTGATCGTGGAAGGCCGGCTCGACCGGGGCCGCGGCCCGGTGGCCACCGCGCTGATCCAGTCGGGCACCCTCAAGGAAGGCGACGCGGTGGTGGTCGGTTCCCATTCCGGCCGCGTACGCGCCCTCTTCAACGACCGCGGCAAGAAGGTGCAGAGCGCGGGGCCCTCCGATCCGGTCGAGATCCTCGGCCTCTCTGGCGTGCCCCAGGCGGGCGACACCATGCTGGTGGTCTCCGACGAGCGGAAGGCGCGGCAGATCGCCACCGTGCGCAGCGAGCGCGACCGGCTCAAGGGCAAGGGCGCGACCCGCATCACCCTCGAGGACCTGCACAAGCAGATCGAGGCGGGTGAGATCAAGGAGCTGCGCCTCGTGCTCAAGGCCGACGTACAGGGCTCGGTGGAGGCGCTGACCGAGTCGCTCGAGCGGCTCTCCACCGACGAGGTCAAGCTCAAGGTCATCCACAGCTCGGTGGGCACCGTGACCGAGTCCGACGTGATGCTCGCCTCCGCGTCCAACGCGATCGTGCTCGGCTTCAACGTCAAGGCCGATCCCAAGGCGGCGACCCAGGCCCAGGCCAACGGCGTGGACATGCGCAGCTACAACGTCATCTACGACGCGATCAACGACGTGCGGGCCGCGCTGTCCGGCATGCTGACTCCCGAGATCCGCGAGACGGTGCTGGGCCGGGCCCAGGTGCGCCAGCTCTTCCCGATCACCAAGGTCGGGACCATCTACGGCTCCTCGGTCACCGAGGGCAAGATGGTGCGCGGCGCCCGCGCCCGCATCAAGCGCGGGGAGACCCTGCTGGGCGAGGGCGTGATCAGCTCGCTGAAGCGCTTCAAGGACGACGTACGGGAAGTGCTGCAGGGGCTCGAGTGCGGGGTCGGCATCGAGGGGATCAAGGGCGTCCAGCCCAACGACGTTATCGAGGCCTTCAGCACGGAGGAGGTCGCGCGCACCCTGTAGGGGTCGAAGCGGGGTCTGGACCAGTGTCGGGGGCGCGGGTCGCGGTGGGCACGGTCGAGTTGCACCTGCCGGACATCGGATCGCTCAAGGGCAAGCGGCACGCCCTGAAGGGCCTGAAGGACACGCTGCGCCGCCGCTTCGAGATCTCGGTCGCCGAGGTGGATCACCACGACGTGTGGCAGCGCGCGACCCTGGCTCTCGCCTGCGTCTCGGGCGACTCCCGCCACGCCAACGAAGTCATCTCCAAGGCCATGGACTACATCGAGGACCACGTGGACGGCTGGGTCACCGACATCCAGGTCGAAGTCTTGTGAGGTGAGCCGAAGGCGAGACGAACGAATATCAAAGAGGGGTCAGGGAAGTAAGGCAAGACAGGCGAGACGAAGGAATATAAGAAAGGTGTCAGGGGGTAATGCAAGGCAAGCGGCTCGTGCGGGTGAACCAGCTCATCAAGGAAGAGATTTCGATGATCGTGCAGCGCCAGCTCAAGGACCCGCGGCTCGGGTTCGTGACCGTGACCGAGGTGGACACGACTCCGGATCTCAAGCACGCCAAGGTCTTCATCTCGGTGCTGGGCCCGGAGGCCCAGTGGGCCGCCTCGTTCAAGGCGCTGGAGAGCGCGCGGGGCTTCGTGTGGAGCTGGCTGCGCCGGCACCTGGACCTGCGGGTCACCCCCGAGATCATGTTCCGGCCCGACCGGTCCATGGAGCACGCCGCCCACATCCAGGCGCTGCTCGCCGATCTCAAGAGGGCGGAGGGATCGTCGGAGACGGACGAATGATCACCGTCGTCGCGCCGGAGCCGCCGGCCCAGCTCGTGGACTTGCTCGCGGGGCCCCGCGGCTCCGCCCTGATGCTCGGCCACGTCCATCCCGACGGCGACGTGCTCGGCACCCTGCTCGGCCTGGGGCTCGCCATGGAAAAGGCGGGCTGGACGGTGACCTTCGGAGGCCCGGACCCGGTGCCCGACGTCCTCGACTTCCTCCCCGGCGCCGATCGCTGGCAGGTGTGGCGGACCGCCCCCGCAACCTTCGACACGATCGTGCTGACCGACTGTCCCAACGACGGGCGGACCGAGGGGCTCCTCGCGGGCGTCCGCGGCCCGGTCAGCCGGGTGCTCAACATCGATCACCATCCGGACAACCGGCGCTACGGGACGCTGAACTGGATCGACCCCTCGGCGGCCGCGGTCGGGGAGATGATCTACGACCTGCTCGTCGCCCTCGGTTGGCCGGTCGGTCGGGACACCGCGCTCGGGCTCTACACCGCGATCCACACCGACACCGGCTCGTTCCGCTACTCGAACACGACCCCGCGCACCTTCCGGATCGCGGGCGCGCTCACCGCGGAAGGGGCCGAGCCCGCGCTCGTCACCGACCGGCTCTACCAGCGGCGGCCCCCGGACGCGCTGCTGACCCTGGGCGGCCTGCTGAGCCGGGTCGAGCTCAGTCCGGACGGGCGCATCGCCACGCTCACGGTGCCCGAGGGCGCGGCCTCCGAGGCGTTCATGGCCGCCGAGGATCTCGTGACCTATCCGCGCTCGATCGCGGGCGTCAAGGTCGCGGTGCTCCTGCGCGCCGAGGGCGACGGCCGGGTGAAGGCGAGCCTGCGCGGCAAGGGCGACGTGCCGGTCAACCGCATCGCCCATCAGTTCGGCGGCGGCGGCCACGAGAACGCGGCGGGCTGCACGCTGCCCGGGCCGCTCGCGTCCGCGAAGGCCACGCTGCTCGCGGCGGTGCGGCAGGCCCTCGACGGCCCCGCGTCGTGAGCGATCGCCACCGCGCCGGGATCCTGCCGGTCGAGAAGGGGCCGGGCGTCACCTCGTTCCAGATGGTGGCCCACCTGCGGCGGGTGCTGCGCGCGCCCCGCGTCGGCCACGGCGGCACGCTCGATCCCGCCGCCACCGGGCTCCTGCCCATCCTGGTCGGGGAAGCCACCAAGCTGACCCCGTACCTGGTGGAGCTGGACAAGGAGTACGTGGCCACCGTCCGCCTGGGCGTCACGACCGAGACCCAGGACCTGACCGGGGCGGTGATCGAGACGCGCCCGGTGCCCGCGCTCGACGCGCTCGCGCTCGAGGCCGCGCTCGCGCCGTTCGTCGGCACGATCCAGCAGATCCCGCCCATGTTCTCGGCGCTGCACCGGGACGGCAAGCGCCTCTACGAGCTGGCCCGGCAGGGCGTCGAGGTGGAGCGCGAGCCGCGCCAGGTCGTCGTCCACTCGATCCGGCTCGAGTCGGTCGCGCTCCCCGACTTCGTCATGCGCATCCGCTGCGGCAAGGGCACCTACGTGCGCACGCTCGCGGCGGACGTGGGCGCCGCGCTGGGCTGCGGGGCGACTCTGGCCGGGCTCGTCCGCACGCGGGTCGGGCCCTACGCGCTCGAGGCCGCCGTCGCGTGGGACGAGGTCCGCGAGGCCCGCTCGGGCGAGGCTCTCTGGGCGCGGCTCCTGCCGCCCGACAGCGCGCTGGCCTCGCTCGGCGCGGTCCGGCTCGACGCGGACGGGGCCCGCGCGTTCACGCACGGGCAGGCGGTGGCCACCGGCGAGCGGGTGGGCGGCCTGCTCCGGGTCTACGGCCCCGACGGCGGCCTGCTCGGGGTGGGGCAGGGACTCGGCGACCGGGTAAAGCCCGAACGGCTCCTCCATGCGGATCCTCCGCGACCTTCGATCCTTCCCGCCTGAGCTGCGGCCGTCGGTCGCCGCCTTCGGCGCCTTCGACGGCATCCATCTCGCTCACGCCAAGATTCTCGACACCGCGGTGGAACGGGCGCGCGCGCTCGGCGTCGCCGCGGTCGCGTGCACGTTCGATCCGCATCCGACCGCGGTGCTGCGGCCGGAGAAGGCGCCGGCCCCGATCGCGACGCTCGAGGAGAATCTCGCCCGCATCGCCGAGCACGGTCTCGACGCGACCCTGGTCATTCCGTTCACCCGGGACTTCTCGCGCATGGAGGCCGAGGCCTTCGTGGACGAGGCGCTGGTCCGCACGCTGGGCGCCCGCGAGGTGGTGGTCGGCTTCAACCACACCTTCGGCAGCGGGGCGCGCGGGACCGCGGTCCTCCTGCGGGAGCTGGGCGCCCGACACGGCTTCGTCACCCACGTGCTGCCGCCGCTGCAGGTCAACGGGCTCACCGTGTCGTCCAGCGCCATCCGCGAGGCCCTGCGCGACGGCGACGTGGAGCAGGCGCGGGCCTTCCTGGGCCGCCCGTACTCGCTGATGGGAACCGTGCAGCGGGGCGCCGGCCGCGGCCGCACCCTGGGGTTTCCCACCGCGAACCTGAAGCCCGATCGCCCCCTGGCCCTGGCCGCCGGGGTGTACGCGGCCCACGCGCGCTGGGATGGCCGGCAGGCCGAGGCGGTGGTCAACATCGGCTACCGGCCGACCTTCGAGGAGTCGCAGTACTGGGTCGAGGCCTTTCTGTTCGACTTCGCCGGGGACCTCTACGACCGCACCCTCACCCTGGACTTCCTCGCCCGGATCCGCGCCGAGATGAAATTCCCGGGGGTGGAGGCCCTCACCGCGCAGGTTCGCGCGGACATGGTGGAGGCCCGGCGGCTGCTGCGGGCCCAACCGGCGGGGTGATCGCTTGAACCCCTCACCCCCACGTGGTACACTCCGCTCGTCTTGACGCGGGTTTGAGCGGTCTAACGAACCCGTCCCAACGGAGCCGCGGGCGGGGCCCTGGGGGCGTGGCGATTGGGGGGGGAGCCCCCGGGAGGATCTCGGTATGCGGCTGTCCCAGGACAAGAAGAAGGGTCTCATCGAGCAGTTCAAGGTGCACGAGGGCGACACCGGCTCGCCCGAGGTTCAGATCGCGCTGCTGTCGGAGCGGATCAACGGGCTCACCGAGCACTTCAAGCTGCACAAGAAGGACCACCACTCCCGCCGCGGTCTGCTCATGCTGATCGGCAAGCGCCGCGGGCTCATCGAGTACCTGCGCAAGAAGGACTCGGAGCGCTACCGAGCCATCACGGAAAAACTCGGGATTCGCAAGTGATCGCGGATCCCGATTGGATCGATCCCACACTCGCCCGGCCCGGCCGGGCTCCTCTCGCAGACGCAACCATCCTTGCTGCCCATCCTAGTTGGAGGACGCTGACCGTATGACACCTCATTCCGTACAACTCCAGATCAACAACCTGCCCCTCACCATCGAGACCGGAAAGGTCGCGAAGCAGGCCGACGGGGCCGTGGTCGTCCGCTGCGGCGGGACCATGGTGCTCTCCACCGCGGTCGCGTCGCGTTCCGCCATGGAGGGCCGGGATTTCCTGCCCCTCACCGTGGAGTATCGCGAGAAGTCCTACGCGGGCGGGCGCATCCCGGGCGGCTTCTTCAAGCGCGAGGGCCGGCCCGACGAGAAGGAGACGCTGACCTGCCGGCTCATCGACCGTCCGCTCCGTCCGCTCTTCCCCAAGAACTTCCGCAACGAGCTCCAGATCATCAACCTGGTCATCTCCGCGGATTCCGACAACGATCCGGACGTGCTCGCGATGATCGGCTCCTCGGCCGCGATGTGCCTCTCCGGGATCCCGTTCTCGGGCCCGGTCGGCGCGGTCCGGGTGGCGCTGGTGGACGGCAAGCTGGTGGCCAACCCCACCTACAAGCAGGTCGCGGCCTCCCCGCTCGAGCTCGTGATGGCAGGTAACGAGGACGCCATCCTGATGGTCGAGTCCGGCGGCAAGGAGGTCAGCGAGGAGCAGATGCTCGAGGCGCTGGCCTTCGGCCACGAGCGCTGCAAGGAGCTGACGAGGATCCAGAAGGACCTCATCGCCAAGGCGGCCAAGCCCCGCTGGGCCTTCGACGCCCAGGCGGGCGCCGATCCGGCGCTCGAGGGGCGGGTGAAGGAGCTGGCCTCGGCCAAGGTGGTCCAGGCGCTGGCCGTGCACGAGAAGCAGGCCCGGGCCCAGGCCCTCGACGCCATCTTCGAGGAGGTGTTCGCGGCCGTCGGCGGCGACGAGACGCTCCGGGCCAAGACCCGCGGCTACTTCGAGAAGGTCGAGAAAGCGGAGGTCCGCCGGCTCATCGTGGACAAGGGCATCCGGGTGGACGGCCGCAGCGTCAAGGAAGTGCGCCCGATCTGGAGCGAGGTGGCGTACCTGCCGCGCGCCCACGGCTCCGCGCTCTTCACGCGCGGCGAGACCCAGGCCCTCGTGATCGCCACCCTCGGCACCAAGGACGACGAGCAGAAGATCGAGGCGTTCGAGGGCAACGCCTTCCGGCGCTTCATGCTCCACTACAACTTCCCGTCCTTCTCGACGGGCGAGGTGAAGCGGTTCGGGACTCCGGGCCGTCGCGAGATCGGTCACGGCGCGCTCGCCCAGCGGGCGATCGAGGCGGTGATGCCGACCAAGGAGGAGTTCCCCTACACGGTCCGGGTGGTCTCGGAGATCCTCGAGTCCAACGGCTCGTCGTCGATGGCCTCGGTCTGCGGCGCCTCGATGGCGCTGATGGACGCGGGGGCCCCGCTCAAGGCCCCGGTCGCGGGCATCGCGATGGGGTTGGTCAAGGAAGGTGACAAGGTCGGGATCCTGACCGACATCATGGGCAGCGAGGATCACTACGGCGACATGGACTTCAAGGTCGCCGGGACCGAGAAGGGCATCACCGCGCTGCAGATGGACATCAAGATCGGCGGCGTCTCGATCGACATCATGCGCCAGGCCCTCGCCCAGGCGAAGGAGGCGCGGCTGCACGTGCTCGGGAAGATGGCCGAGGTCATCAAGGGGCCCCGGACCGAGCTCTCCCCGCACGCCCCGCGCTTCATCACGATCAAGATCCGCCCGGAGAAGATCCGCGAGATCATCGGCCCCGGCGGCAAGGTGATCCGAGGTATCCAGGAGAAGACCGGGGCCAAGATCGACGTGGAGGACGATGGCAAGATCACGATCTTCTCGTCGAGCA
>DATFUK010000108.1:0-4350 GCA_035260865.1 Candidatus Methylomirabilota bacterium
CTACATAGAAACAATGCGCTGACGGAGTGTTGACGGCGTAGGGGCGCCCCTCACCCTGCCCTCTCCCCCGAAAGGAGAGGGATGTTGGGAGAGACGCGCTTACAGGGCGTCGGGACTGGTGGCGATGCGGTCGAGGTCGGCGCGGGTGTAAGAGCCGAGGCTGCGGTAGTCGAGCTCCAGGTAGTTCTTGATCCAGCGCTGCGCGATCTTCACCGCCTTGCGGTAGCGCTCCTCGGTCTGGGCGTCGCGACTCTTCATCTGGCGCAGGATGTCGTCGCATTCTTCCTGGAGAAGGCGCTTCACCAGCGCCGCGTCGTGGGTCGCCGCGGGGCCTTGATTGGTCGTCACCGCGTGTCGGATGCGTTGGGCGATCTGGGCGACCGACATACGCCCGGTGGCGAGGTCCTCCATCAGGGCCGGGTGCACACCGGGCTTGCCCGCGAGGCTGTCGATGCCCTTGGCCCCGCGGCCCTGTAGCCAGCCCTCGACGTACTCGACGACCATCCGCGCGTTGCGGCGCGTGCCCTCGAGCGTGATCGGGCCCGCCGGCACCTCGATGCGCACCGGGTAGCTCTCCGGTTCGAGCATCCCCGGCTTGGGCTTCCAGGTCCCGCTCCCGTGCACCTTCCTGAATGGATCGGCCGCGGTCTTCATGTGGAAGATGTGGGCCACCCACGCACGGATGAAGCCCTGCTCGGCCTCCCACACCTTGTCGGCCTTGATGGACTCCGCGGCCACCCGGTTCACCTCCGGGTCGGGGTTGGGCAGCGCGGTGGCCATCCCGCCGATGGGGACGGCGCCGTGCTTGAGGCAGACCGCCACCAGCCGGCGGAAGATGTTCGAGATGAACGGGGTCGTCTTGATGTCCACCCCGAAGCGGTCCGGCCATACCGAGTTGGGATCGGCCATCACGAACTCGAAGATGCTCGCCTTGAGGTCCCAGCGGGCCGCGTTGAGGCCGGCCGCGTAGGGCCCGAGCGCGTGGAGCATCTCCTCCATCTCGTACACCGCGGGCAGCGCCTCCACGAGGGGGATCGCGCGGATCGTCGCTTCCTTGAGGAACGGCAGGAGCGCGCGGCTCCGGTCGAAGACGTCGCGGTACCAGGCGCACTCCTCGGCCCCGTCCACCTTGGGCAGGTAGAAGTAGATGCCCTGCCCGCGACTGGCCTGGGCCCGGCCCGGGTAGTAGAGGGTCAGCGCGGTCCCGAGGATCGCCGCGGAGACCGGCTTGCCGTCCACCGTGACCTCCGGCTCGTCGAGATGCAGGCCGCGCTCGCGGTGCATGAAGAACGGCAGTTCCCCGGGCGCGATGCGGTACTCCCGGTTCCGCTCGCGGTCCACGTGCTGCAGCTCGTGGTTCACCGCGGCGAGCCGGTTGTGGCAGGCCCGCACCGTGTCGATCAGCCGATGCCCGGCCGAGTCCTCGTCGTCGTCGAGGTCCCCCTCCGCGCGCTCCCCTTCGGGCCCCGGGTTGAGCGCGTTGATGAACATGCTGGTGATCGAGCACGGGCCGGAGATCTCGATGCCCGGGGTCGCGAGGTCCTTCGGCACCGGCGGCACCTTCCAGTCGGTCGTGGTGATCGCGCTCGCGGGCAAGGGCTCGGGCAACCGGCCCTGCTTGAGCGCGCGCGCGAGCCGCTCGTCCCGCTTGGCCCGCAGCGCGTGCGCCCGCGAGGCGAACTCGTCGCACAGGCGGACGAGGTAGTCGCGGAACTCGGGGTTGAGGAGGGCGGCCGCGCCCTCCACCGGGGCGAACTGCACCCGGTTGGCCGCGTTGCTGGAAGCTCCTGGATTCGCCGGCATTGGCGTGGCTCCGTTCGGTGTCAGGGCCGGGACGATACGCGGGCGCCCGCGCGGCCGCGCAGGAGGGCGCGGATCCCGAAGTAGGTGAAGGCGTCCTTGAGATTGGAGAAGAGCCGCTGGAGGCGCCCCATCTCCTGGCTGGTCACGTACTCCATCGTGTACACCACGCGGCGCTCTCCCTCCTGCGAGGGGCTCACCCCGTGGTAGACCTTGTCACCGTTGAAGATCACCATCGAGCCGGGCTCGGTGGCCACCGCGAGATCGACCGGGGCGCGGCCGGGCTGCCGCGTGTGCAGCCGGCACTGGAGCCGGCTCGACGAGTCCTGCACGAGCCCGAACAGCACGGTGTAGCGCGCGCCCCGATAGTAGGACGTGTCGTAGTGGTAGCCCATGTGGTCGCCGGGCTCGGTGTAGAAGTAGAGCGCGCAGGCGTGCGGATCCTCGTTCGGGCAGAGCTTGAGGTCGGCCCGCACCAGCCCGCTCAGGAACCGGCGGAACCGCTCGGAGTGGTAGAAGGCGAACAGCGCGGGGCCCTCGTCGGCGATTGCGTATTGGCTGACGCTGCCGCCCTTCTTGTGGCGCGGGATGTAGTTGCGGTTGAGGCCGGGCTCGAGCCGGCGCACGTCGTCGAGCAGCGCCCCCACCGCGACCGCGGGCAGGAACCGGGGGATGAAAAGGAACTCGTCCTGCGTCCAGTACTTGCGCTCGAGCGCCGGCACGTCGAGACGGTCGAGGGCCGCGTCGATCTCGGCGGCAAACGCGCGCGTCGCGGGCGTGGTCACCGGCGCTCCACCTGCACCAGGTTGGAGTGGAGCGCCGGCCCGCCGCCCATGTCCGCGGTGCGGTCGTCGGTGAGCGCGTTGACCCCGCGCCGGCCCGGCTGGTGCTTGTTCCACCAGATCCCCTCCACCACCGCCACCCCCTCGCGCGTGTCGTCGGTCAGCTCGGCGGTGAACCGCGCCTCGCCGCGCGCGCTACGCACCACCACCGCGTCGCCGGTCCGGATGCCGCGAGAGGCGGCGTCCGCGGGATGGAGCAGCACCGCGGGACCGCGCTGGCGGCGGCGCAGCAACTCGGACTGGCTGAACGACGAGTTGAGGAAGAAGCGGTTGGGCGGCACGATGCACTGCAGCGGATAGCGCCGGGTCAGCTCGGTGTGCTCGGGGCCCTCGACCAGCGGCGTGTAGGTGGGCAGCGCGGGCAGGCCCGCCTGGGCGAGCGTCTCCGACAGGAACTCGACCTTGCCGGACGGCGTCGGCGCCCCGTCCGCGAAGGGCAGGTACGGGCGGCCCAGGCGGAGCCGCACCGAGTGCTCGGCCTCGAGCCGTTCCAGCGTGATGCCCTCGATCGAGGGATCCCCCGAGGCGAGCGCCTCGCGGATGAGATCGTCCACGCTCTTGCTGAAGTGCGGGTCCCGCAGCCCCAGCGCCGGCGCGAGCAGACGGGTCACGTCCCAGTTCGAGCGCGACTCGCCCTCCGGGGCGATCACCGGGCGGGCGAGCTGCACGTAGAAGTGGCCGTAGGACTTGTAGCAGTCGGTGTGCTCCATGGACGTGGTGGCGGGGAGCACGAGATCGGCGTAGTCGGTGGTGTCGGTGAGGTGCTGCTCGTGCACGACCGTGAAGAGATCCTCGCGGGCCAGCCCCTGGAGGACCGGCTCCTGGTTGGGCGTGATCGAGGCCGGGTTTGCGTTGTAGACGTAGAGCGCCTTGACCGGCGGGGCCAGATTCGGATCGGTGAGGGCGCGCCCGAGCTGGATCATGTTGATCACGCGCGGCGCCGGCTGGGGCATGAGGTCCGGCCGCTCGACCACCGCGTTGGAGAGGCCGAAGGCGCTGCTCGACGCCAGCAGGGCGCCGCCCGCGGGATCCGCGTAGGCCCCGGTCAGCGCGGGCAGGCACGCGATGGTCCGGCAGGTCATCCCGCCGTTGTCGTGGCGCGAGAGCCCGATGCCGACCCGGAGGAACGAGGCGCGCGTCGACCCGTAGCGGTGGGCGAAGGCCACGATCTCATCCGCGGTGAGTCCGGTGATCGCGGCCACCCGCTCGGGATCGTACTGCTTGACGTGCTGGGCCAGCGCGGTGAAGCCGAGGGTCGCGCGCTGGATGTAGTCCTGATCCACCCGCCCCTCGCCGATCAGCACGTGCATCACGCCCAGGGCCAGGGCTCCGTCGGTCCCCGGTCGCGGCATGAGATGCCAGTCGGCCTGCCGCGCGGTCGGGGTGCGGTACGGATCGATGCAGACCACGAAGGCGCCGCGGCGGCGCGCCTGCTTCACCAGCGTCATCGCGTTGATGTGGGTGTGGGAGGCGTTGATGCCCCACAGCACGATCAGGTCCGAGTTCACCATCTGCTCGGAGTCGTTGCCGGTCACGGTGCCCAGGGTGCCCTGCCAGCCCGCGTAGGCGGTGCTCACGCAGATGGTGCGGTCGAGCCGCGAGGCTCCAAGCGCGTAGAAGAGCGCGTGGCCCGCCCGGTTCTGGACGAGGCCGAGGGTGCCGCCGTAGGAGTACGGCAGGATGGCCTCGGCGCCCCACTGGGCGATCA
>DATFUK010000109.1:0-2430 GCA_035260865.1 Candidatus Methylomirabilota bacterium
GCGGGATGAGCCCGGCCAGCCGATCGTCGATGGTCGGATGCGTGGCCAGCAATCCCTCGAGGCCTTCGCGCTCCCGGGGCACGTGGGCCGCGATGGCCTCCAGCGCATTGGCCAGCGACCGCCGCGGGGTCGCGTGCCCCATCGCGCGCAGGATCTCGACCGCCTTCTGGTCGGCCTGCAGCTCCTGATGGCGGCCGAAGGCGCGCACCACCAGCGGGTTGACCACGAAGTCGAGCAGCCCGGCCCCGGGCGCGAAGATGCCCAGTGCCCCGAAGCTGGCGGTGAGCGACAGCGACAGCTTGCGCCGCGTGCCCACGTGGCCCATCACCTCGTGGGCGACCTCGTGCGCTACCACCGCCTCGATGATCGGCACCGGCTGGCGCATGAGCCCGTCGGTGAAGTAGAACGTGGCGTCCTCGTCGCTGTAGGCGGCCGCGGTGGGACTCTTGATGAAGGCGAAGCCGTACCGCTGCGGGTCGTCGCCGCCCGCGATGGCCGCCCGGTGGAGGATATGCGCCATGCGGACGGTCGTCGGGTCGGCGGGCGAGGCATAGTAGGTCCCCTCGGGTGCGGTCGCGCAGGCCGAGAGCAGCAGGCCTGCGGCGAGCGCCGTCACGCTACTCCGGATCCCCATGGTCGGCGTCATCATCTTAGAAGGGGAATAGGCCAACCCCGCAGGAATTGGGAGGCCCGGACGGCGCCACGGATGGGGGCGTCCCCCGCCGGAGGACTCATCCGGTAGGGGGCGAAGGGTTCACACCCTCGTGACATCGGCCGGGGACCGGCTGTTACACTCGATGGCATAGGGGGAGCGGAAGACATGCTGATCAAGCGCGGTGGCGACATCAAGAGCGGGGAGATCACGGACCAGGCGCTATACCTGAACCGGCGGGCCTTCATGACGGGGTCGGTGGCGGGCGCGGCCGCGCTCGCCCTGGCGCCCGGAGCGGCCCGGGCCGCCGCCCCGCCCGCCGCCGGTCAGCCCCTGATGGCCGCCCGCAACAAGGCCTTCGACCTCCCGGACGCCACGACCAAGTTCCAGGAAGCGACCACCTACAACAACTTCTACGAGTTCGGCGTCAACAAGGACGACCCCGCGCATCTCGCGGGCACGCTGAAGCCGCGCCCGTGGAAGGTCACGGTGGACGGCCTGGCCCACAAGCCGACGACCTTCGACGTCGACGACATCCTCAAGATGGCGCCGCTCGAGGAGCGCGTCTACCGCCTGCGCTGCGTCGAGGGCTGGTCCATGGTCATCCCGTGGATCGGGTTCCCCCTCGCGGCGCTCCTCAAGCGCGTCGAG
This sequence comes from Candidatus Methylomirabilota bacterium, assembly GCA_035260865.1. Classification (GTDB taxonomy): domain Bacteria; phylum Methylomirabilota; class Methylomirabilia; order Rokubacteriales; family CSP1-6; genus CAMLFJ01. The sequence goes on from DATFUK010000109.1 coordinate 1,304, forward strand.
CCGACCGGCGCGGCCAAGTACGTGGAGTTCTCCACGCTGGTGGATCCCGAGCAGTTCCCCGGCCAGAAGCGAGGCCTGTTCAACTTTGGCGGGCTCGACTGGCCGTACACGGAGGGGTTGCGTCTCGACGAGGCGCTCCACCCGCTGACCCTGCTGACGGCGGGAATGTACGGTCAGGTGCTGCCGAACCAGAACGGCGCGCCGATCCGCGTGGTGATCCCGTGGAAGTACGGCTTCAAGAGCGCCAAGTCTCTCGTGCGCATCCGGCTCACCGCCGACGAGCCGAAGACCGCGTGGAACAAGGCGGCGCCCCAGGAGTACGGCTTCTACTCGAACGTCAATCCCAAGGTGGATCACCCGCGCTGGAGCCAGGCGACCGAGCGGCGCATCGGCGAGTTCCGCCGCCGCGAGACCCTGATGTTCAACGGGTACGATCAGGTGGCGGGGCTCTACTCGGGGATGGATCTCAAGAAGCAGTACTAGTGACCCGGCGCGGCCGCGTCGCGCTGAAGGTCGCGGTGTGGGCCGCCTGCCTCGCGCCGCTCGCGTGGCTGCTCTACCGCGCGGCCACGGGTGACCTGACCGCCAACCCGATCAGCTTCATCACCAACCTGCTCGGCGACTGGACGCTGCGCATCCTGCTCACGAGCCTGGCCATGACGCCGCTGCGCCTGCTCTTCGGCTGGTCCTGGCCGGTGGCGCTGCGCCGCCTGCTCGGCCTCTTCGCCTTCTTCTACGTCCTGCTGCACTTCTCGGTCTGGCTGGTGCTCGACCACTTCTTCGCCTGGGCCCAGATGGGCGCCGACATCGCCAAGCGGCCGTACATCACGGTGGGGATGGCCGCCCTGGTGCTGATGATCCCGCTGGCCGTCACCTCCACCGCCGGCGCGATCCGGCGCCTCGGCGGGAAGCGGTGGCAATGGCTGCACCGGCTGGTCTACGTGATCGGGCTCTGTGGGGTGCTGCATTACCTGTGGCTCGCCAAGAAGGCGAACCCCGATCCCTACTACTACGCGGCGGCCTTCGTCCTGCTCATGGCGATCCGCGCCTGGGACTGGCTCCGGGGGGCGCTGCGGGCCGCCCCCTCACCCCGACCCTCTCCCCAGCGGGGAGAGGGAGCGTAGAAA
>DATFUK010000110.1:0-2930 GCA_035260865.1 Candidatus Methylomirabilota bacterium
CACTATGTCTGGGTGCCGGGGCACTGGGAAGTGCCGCCCGCGCCGGGGAACGTCTGGGTGCCGGGCGGCTGGATGCCGCGCGAAGGTGCCTACGTCTGGGTGGAGGGCCACTGGCGCGCGCGCTGAGCGCGCAGCCGCCGCACCCTACATCGGGGGGACGAGCCCGTCCTTGCCCACCAGGGCGCGGGCGGCGGTCACGGTGCCGTCACCCTGCTGCTGCGCGGAGATGAAGACGTGGGCGCCGGGCTGCAGGAGCGTCCGGTCGCCGGGCGCGAAGGTCACGATGGGCACGTCGGTGGGCACCGCCATCTGCACGCTGCCACCCTTGTGCTTGAGGGTCAGCATCGGTCCCTCGACACGCTCCACCATCACGTCCACGGTGGCGTTGGTCATGGTGCTGCTGGGCGACAGATCCCACGGATAGTGCCCCTCGCCGGCGCCGCGCGCCGACTCCGGGAAGATCAGCACCTCCTGCGCGCGGAAGGAGCCTTCGGACTGCGCCAGCCCGGCGATGCCCACGAAGGTGCCGGACTTGATGTCGGATAGCGCCGCCTTGACCAGGCCGATCACCACGAAGTTGTCGGCCATCTTGATGTCCACCGTCGAGCTGTCGCGCGAGGCGATGGTGAGGGTCTGGCCCGACACCCGGACGATGGCGCCGCGCACCCGGATCGGTACCTGGGCGGGCGCGAGCGAGGCCGACAGCAGCACCAGGCCGGCGGCGAGCGCGAGCGTCTTCCATCTCGTCATCATCATGGCCAGAGCTCCTTGCCCTCGGCGGCGGGCAGCGAAAGATTGAGACGGCGCGCGAGCGTCGTCGCGATGTCACGCATGTCGATCAGGCCGAGCGGCCGGCCGGCCGGCACCCCGGGCCCCACCACGAAGAAGGACGCGTGCAGGTCGGGCAGGTCCGGGAGATGGCCGTGCATGCCGCCCATCGCCGCCTTGCCCACCAGCGGCCCGCTCAGGCTCGATCCCGCGTGCCAGTCGGGCTTGAGCCCGACGACGAACGCCGCGCCGGGGAACCCGCGGCCCCGGAGCGCGGCCGCGTCCAGCACCCGGTCGATGCCGTGGGCGGGATCGGCAGCCAGGCGGTCGAGCACGGCGCTCACCGTCGCGAGGGTGGCCGCGTCGCCCGGGTCCTTCAGCATCACCGCGATCGAGCCGCCCGCCGCCCACGGCATCGCTTTCCAGTCGGTGACCTTGCTCCCGCTCACCGTCATCAGCCCCACGCGACGGAACTCGGCGTGCAGGTTGAGCTCCATCCCGGTCTTGCCGAAGCCGTGGTCCGACACGACGGCGACGTGGGCACCGCCCGGCGCCACCGTCTCCGCGGTGGCGCGCAGCGTGCCCACCAGGGCGTCGAGCCGCTCGAGCACCGCCATCGCGTCGGGGGTGAACGGTCCCGTGACGTGCTGGACGTGGTCGAGCGCGATCAGGTGGAGCGTCATGAGGTTCGGCCGCTTCTTCTCGAGGATGCGCACCGCGTACTTCGCGCGCTGCTCGTCCGACTCCACGGTGAGCGCGCGCGGATAAGGCCCCAGCTCCGGCTCGAGCTCGGCCAGCAGGCCGGGCGTGGCCACCGCCCGCAGCAGCTTGGCGTCGTCCGGCGTGCCCGCGCGCCAGAACTCGGGGATGTTCCAGGTGACGCGCGCCCCCACGCTGACCGGCCATTGCACCGCGGCGGTGCTGAGCCCGGCGCGGGACGCGGCGTCCCAGAGAGTGGCGACCCGGATGTCCTCGCTGTACCAGTACCAGCCGCTCTGGTTCTCCCGCAGCGGATCGAACGGGATATTGGCGAGGATGCCGTGGGTGGCCGGCGACACCCCGGTGATCAGCGTGGTGTGGCTCGGGTAGGTGACGGTGGGAATCACGCCCACCACCCCCTGCGCGAAGGCACCCTCGGTCATGAAGCGGCGCAGGTTCGGGATCTTCGCGCCGTGCGCGTCGGCGGCGGTCACGTAGTCGGGCCGGAGCCCGTCGATCGAGATCATGAGGAGCAGGGGGGTCTGTACCGGCTGCTGGGCGGCCGCGACCCCGGGGAGGACGACCACGGCCGCGACGAGGAGGGCCCGCAGCACGAGCCTGACCTGGCGGAGCCGGTCGGGTATCATGACGGTCACAGCATATAGTACGAATGGGGAGACGGCCATGAACAGGCGGGCGACGGGCGTGGCGGGACTGCTGCTGATGCTGGCCGCGGCGGCGGCGGGGCCGGCGGCCGCCCAGGACGCGGAGAAGATCGCGATGGCGCGGGTCCGGCTCACCACCGAGCCCGGCCTGACCCGGGGCTGCGCGCGCATCGGGCCCGCGCGCGACGACTCCATCAAGGACCTGAGGCGCAAGGTCGTGAAGATGGGCGGCAACACCGCGATCCTGGCCTTCGGGGGCACCGAGGACCTCTCGGTGATCTACGCCGAGGTGTTCCGCTGCGGCGATCCGCCCGCCGCCGCGCCGGGCACCGCGCCCGCGCGCGTCCCGCCGCTGCCGCCGCCGGGCCCGCCGCCGCCCCCGCCGCCGCCCGCACCCGCGCGCTGATCGGCTGGATCCACGCGCCGACGCTGGCCGTCGGGGGCGCTTGTTCGGGCACGACACAAGCGCCGCAACGGGCAGAACGCCAGATCCGCGGATGAGCGCCGGCGCGGAACCCCTCGTCGGCTCGATGCATCCGACCATGGCACACGCCTTGCGATCCGATACGGTCAGGAGCTTGTCCAAGGATGCTCGGCTCCGGGGAGGTCCTCGACATGGGCGCGAGAGGACGGCCACTGATCCGCTGGTGTCTGGTCCTGGCCTTCTCGGCCATCGCGGGGTTTCCGAGCGTCGCCGCCGGCGCGGAGCCGGAGGTCGGCGGGATGATCACCGAGATCCGCATGGGCCAGGGAAGCGCCGAGGTCGGTTCGGCGGGAGGGGAACGCTACCGCCCAGCG
>DATFUK010000111.1:0-6116 GCA_035260865.1 Candidatus Methylomirabilota bacterium
AGGTGCCGTGCCAGAGCTCCCCGTCGACCCAGGTGACCCCGGTGACGAAGCGGTTGGACTCGATCGTGCGAAGGATCGCCCCGGTCTCGGGATCGATTTGATGAATCTTCCGGTCCCGATACTGCCCCACCCAGAGCGTCCCTTCGGCCCACGTGAGCCCCGAGTTCCCGCCGCCGCCGGGCGCCGGGATCGTGGCGAGCACCCGGCCGGTCTTCGGATCGATCTTCTGGATGCGACTCTCGGCGAGCTGAAACAGGTGCCGGCCGTCGTAGGCCGTTCCCGCATTCGCGACGACATCGATCGAGCGCGCCATCGTCCCGCTCTCGGGGTCGAAGGCGTTCAGCTTGTCTCCGGACGCGAACCAGACGCTCCGGCCGTCGTACGTGACGCCATGCACGCTGTCCGCCCCCGAAAAGGGTCCATACTCACGGACGATCTCGGCGGCCGATCGACTCACGCGCTCATTCTAGCCAATCGGCAGCGCCGCGGGGAGTAACAACGTCGTCGTGAATCCCGGCACGGGCGGCGTCATCCACCGACGCGCCCGCCCGCGACCGAACGACTGCACCGTGCCTGCCCCCGCCAGGGAGTCGAGCGCCCGCTGTACGGTGCGCTGGCTGGCTCCCAGCGCAAGCGCCAGGGCCGAGCTCGACCACGACTCCCCGTCGGCGAGGAAGGCGAGCACCGCTCCATGCTCCTCCTCGACGGGCCCCGCCAGCACGACGACCTCGCGGGCCCGGCGCGGCGCCAGCGCGAATCCTTGCTTCGTCGCGCTCACGTCCGCCAGTGTCCGGAGCACCCTCCGAAGCCGCCCCATCTCGACCCGCAACCGCGCGCGGTGCGACTCGTCGGCGATTTTCCATCCGAACGCGCGCGCAACGAGGGCGTCCCTCGGTGCGTCTCCCGGCCACGCCTCCCCCAGCGCGCGGGCCAGCGCGAACAGCACCGGACGCTGCGCGAGCGAAACCACCTTGCCGGCGTCATGCACGACATGGCGGCACGCGTCCACGACGAATGCCTTCGACGCCAGCAACCCTTCGACCTCGTCCAGCCGGAGGAGTCGCTCCTCGCCGCCCGAGATCAGGCGGGCCGCCGGCGTGTCCAGGACGCGGCATGCGCTCTCGACCTCCGCGGTCAGGGCCGGGATGCGGGCGTCGGCGGCGGCGCGCCTGGCCCGGGCGAGCGCGGCGCGCGCGGCCCTTGTCCGGAGGCGTCGAATCGCGATCCCCGCGACCACCAGCTCGTGGACGGTCCGCAACGCGGGAGGCAGGGGCGCGGGGTCGAGGGCGGCGAGCGTACGCTCGGCTTCGTGGATGCGCCCGATCAGCAGGAGGCGCCGGACCTCGAGATACCGCGCGTGCGCGGCGTTGGCCCGGTCGCCGTGCGCCTCGAGCGTCGCCCGCGCGGCGTCGAGCGCCTTCGCGGGCCAGCCCAGATCGCGCGAGACGAGCGCGATCTCGGCCTCCGCCACGATGCACCGGGCGCGCGCCACCGCCTCCCTGGGACCGAAGGCCCGCCCGGCCCGCCGCAGGAGGGCCTTCGCGCGAACGAGATCGCCGAGCTGCGCCATCGCAAGGCCTCGAAGCGCGAGCGCCGGGGGGTCGTCGCGCAGGGCCACCCGGTCCAATGCGGCGAGGGGATCACCCGCCGCGAGCGCCCGCGCCGCAGCCGCGGTCAGCGAGTCCACCGGAATCCCGTCACACTTGTCACTCCCACCGTTCGATACCTGGCGCTAAATATATCCCATCAGCAACAACGACCGATCCAAGGAGGGAGAGAACAGCCATGACCAAGCACGCGACCGGAACACGTAAGGAATGGCTCGCCGCGCGGCTCGAGCTGCTGGAGGCGGAGAAGGAACTGACGCGGCGCAGCGACGAGCTGGCGCGGCGACGGCAGGAGCTGCCGTGGGTCCGGGTGGACAAGGCATATCGATTCGAGACCGACGAGGGGAGCGCCTCGCTGGCCGACCTCTTCCGGGGGCGCTCGCAGGTCCTCGTCTACCACTTCATGTTCGGCCCCGACTACGCGGCGGGATGCCCCTCCTGCTCGGCGATCGCGGACGGGTTCAACGGCTTCTCCGTGCACCTGGGCAATCATGACGTGATGCTCTGGGCGGTGTCGCGTGCGCCACTCGCGAAGCTCCAGGCGTACAAGCGGCGGATGAGTTGGACGTTCCCCTGGGCGTCCTCGTTCGGCGGCGACTTCAACTTCGACTATGGCGTGGGGTTCACCGAGGAGCAACAGCGCGAGGGCGGCATCGAATACAACTACCATCGCGAGGCGGCGGCGCCGGTAGGCGGCGGTGAGGGCGGGCCCACGGCGTTCGCGACCAGTGCCGGAACGGACGTGGCCACGTACTTGCGCGAGAGGCCGGGGGTGAGCGCGTTCACGCTCGAGAACGGCACCGTCTACCACACCTATTCCGCCTATTCGCGCGGAGTGGACGGCCTCTGGGGCATGTACCAGTGGCTCGACCGTGCCCCCAAGGGGCGCAACGACACGGGCCTCTGGTGGCGCCGCCACGACGAGTACGGCAAGCCCTGAGCCGGGTCATGGCGTTCGTCGGCGTCTCGGCACTGCTCTTTGCCGCCAGCGCGGCGGTCACGATCCTCTGGTGCGCGTCCATGTCGGCCATGGGCGGGATGTGGATGCCCGGCGACTGGACGATGTCGATGGCGTGGATGCGGCGGCCCGGGCAGACGTGGCCCGGCGCCGCCGCGTCGTTCCTGGTCATGTGGGTGGTGATGATGGTCGCGATGATGCTGCCATCCTTGCTGCCGATGCTATGGCGCTACCGCCAGGCCGTCGGCAGGCCGGGCGAGACGCGCCTGGGTCGGCTGACCGCGCTGGTCGGCGCGGGGTACTTCTTCGTGTGGACCGCGCTCGGAATGGCGGTCTTTCCCCTGGGCGTCGCGCTGGCGACCGTCGAGATGGAGCGGCCGGCGCTGGCGCTCGCCGTTCCGAGCGCGGTCGCGGTGGTCGTCCTGATCGCCGGCGCGCTTCAGTTCACGCCGTGGAAGTCGCGCCAGCTTGCCTGCTGCCAGGAGGCACCGGGGCGCGCATTTCCGCCGGACGCCGGCATGGCCTGGCGACACGGCCTGCGCCTCGGGCTCGACTGCAGCCGCTGCTGTGGCGGTCTGATGGTGGTCCTCCTGGTCATCGGGGTCATGGATCTTGGCGCGATGGCGGTCGTAGGGGCAGCCATCACGCTCGAGCGTCTCGCACCGGCCGGGGTGCGCGTCGCGCGGGCCATCGGGGCCGTCGTCGTCGTGGCCGGCCTGTTCATGATGGCGCGAGCTGCCGGGCTCGCCTGACACCACACCGAGGCCCGCCGCCCGAAGCGATCCTGACCCCGATCTGATCTGATAGGCTCCGGGGCATGGCGGCCGATGCGCGCCCCATGACGCTGCTGGAGCGGGAGCCCGCGCTGGAGGCGCTCGTCGCCGCGCTGGGCGAGGCCGCCCGCGGCGAGGGGCGCGTCGCGCTGGTGTACGGCGAGGCCGGCATCGGCAAGACCACGCTGGTGGATCACTTCTCACGGGCACACGCGGGCACTCCACCGGCCCGCATCCTGTGGGGCGCGTGCGATTCCCTGCACACCCCGCGGCCGCTCGGCCCCGTGTACGACATCGCGCAGCAGGCCGGTCCGGAGCTGCGCGATCATCTCGACGGCGCCGTGCCGCCGCGAGCGATCTTCTCCGCGGTCCTCGAGGAGCTGCGCAGGCAACCGCCCGTCGTCGTCGTGCTCGAGGATCTGCACTGGGCGGACGCGGCCACGCTCGACCTCGTCAAGTTCCTCGGCCGCCGGATCCGCCAGGTGCCCGCGCTCCTCGTGCTGACCTATCGCGACGACGAGCTCGGCCCGCGGCATCCGCTGCGCATCGTCCTCGGCGACCTGGCGACTTCCCGGGTGGTACGGCGCGTGCCGCTGGCGCCGCTCTCGGCCGCGGCGGTGCAGACCCTGGCCGCGGGCCGGCCTCTCGACGCCGACGCGCTCCACCGCCAGACCGGCGGCAACCCCTTCTTCGTCACCGAGGCGCTGGCCAGCCGCGAGGCCGGCATCCCGCCCACCGTGCGCGACGCGGTGCTGGCCCGCGCCGCGCGCCTCTCGCCCGCGACCCGTGCGGCGCTGGACGCGGCCGCGCTCGTCGGCACCCAGGTGGAGCCGTGGCTGCTTGCCGCGCTGGTGGACGACGCGGCGGGCGCCGCCGAGGAATGCGTCGCCCTCGGGATGCTCCACGCGCAGGGCGACCTGCTCGCCTTCCGCCACGAGCTGGCCCGGCAGGCGATCCTGGACACGATCGCGCCCCCCCGCCGGCGCGCGCTCCACGCCCTCGCGCTGCGCGCGCTCACCACGCCGCCCGCGGGCTCCCCCGACCTGGCGCGCCTCGCCCACCACGCCGAGGGGGCCGGCGACACCGTCACGATCCTGGCCCACGCCCCCGCCGCCGCGGCGCGCGCCGCCGCGCTCGGCGCGCATCGCGAGGCAGCGGACCAGTACGCGCGCGCCCTTCGCTTCGCCGCCGCCGCGCCCGCGGCCGAGCGCGCGCGGCTCCTGGAGGCCTACGCGGACGAGTGCATGCTGGTGGACCGCCTCGACGAGGCGACCCGCGCCCGGAGCGAGGCGGTCGAGATCCACCACGAGGCGCGCGACCGGCTGCGCGAAGGCCGGAGCCTCGCGGTGAACGCCTCCGCCCTCGTCCGGGCGGGCCGCAACCCGGAGGCCGAGGCCTCGAGCCGGCGCGCGATCGCGGTGCTGCGCGCGCTGCCGCCGGGGCCCGCGCTGGCGAACGCGTACCGCATCCAGGCCAACCTGCGCATGCTGAATCGTGATCGCGCCGAGGCCGTGCGCTGGAGCCGCAAGGCCATCACGCTGGCCGAGCGCTTCGGCGAGCGGGAGATCGTCGTGGCCGGCTACAACACGATGGGCGCGGCCATGCTCGTCTACGGGGACGACCGGGGACGCGCGCACCTCGAGAAGAGCCTCGCGCTGGCCCGCGACGCCGGCCTGCCCGAGTGGATCGGCGGCGCCTTCATCAACCTGGGCTCGGCCTGCGGCGAGGTGTACCGCTTCGCGGATGCCGATCGCTACCTGACCGAGGGCATCCGCTATGCCGCCGAGCGCGACCTGGACTACGGCCGGCACTACATGCAGGCGTGGCTCGCGCTGACCCGTCTCTACCAGGGCCGCTGGGCGGAGGCGGGCGAGGCGGCGCGCCCGCTCGTGGACGACCCGCACGTGGCGGCCATCAGCCGGATCATGGCGCTGGTGGCCCTCGGCCGCCTGCGCACGCGCCGTGGTGATCCGGGCGCGACGGCCGCGCTCGACCAGGCCCTCGAGCTGGCCGAGCGCACGCAGACGGTCCAGCGCCTGGGCCCGGTGCGCGCGGCCCGAGCGGAAGCCGCGTGGCTGGCCGACGACCGCCCGCGCGCGCTGCTCGAGGCCCGCGCCGCGTGGGACCTCGCGCTGCATCACCGGCACGCCTGGCACACCGGCGAGCTCGGCTTCTGGCGCTGGCGCGCCGGCGAGCGCGTGCGCCTCCCCGCCCACGCCGCGCGCCCGTTCGCGCGGCAGGTCGCCGGCGACTGGCGCCGCGCCGCCGATGCGTGGCAGCGCCTCGGCTGCCCCTACGAGCGGGCCCGCGCCCTGGCCGAGGGCGACGAGGCCGCCCAGCTCACCGCCCTCGAGATCTTCGACCGGCTCGGCGCCCGGCCGGACCTCGACCGCCTGCGCCAGCGCCTGCGCGCCGCCGGCGCCCGCCACATCCCGCGCGGCCCCCGCCCCGCCACGCGGGGCAATCCCTTCGGCCTCACCGCGCGGGAAGCGGAGATCGTCGCCCTCCTGGCCCGCGCGCTGACCAACGCGCGCATCGGCGCGCGCCTGCACATCTCGCCCAAGACGGTGGACCACCACGTATCGGCCATCCTGGGCAAGCTCGGCGTCGCCTCCCGCGAGGAGGCCGGCCGGGTGGCCCAGAAGCTCGGCCTGGGCGGCGGCCCCGCCCGCCAGGATGGGGAGGCCGTCACCCCAAAATAGGGAGGGGCTCCCGATGCGGACCGCGCGCGCTCTGCCCTAGCCTGGCGACGTCGCGAATGAGCCAGCGCGCTCACGC
>DATFUK010000112.1:0-2521 GCA_035260865.1 Candidatus Methylomirabilota bacterium
CCCGCCGAAGTCGTCCGCTCCCCACGACAGCGCTACCTGGCCGGTCCGCTTCCCCTCGGAGAACCACGAGGCCTGCACGTGGGGAAAGTTGTCGAGATAGAGCCGGGAGACCGCCAGCATCCGGAGGTAGGCGTTCGGCCCCTTGTACTGCTTGATCCACTTCTCGAGCAGGGTATTACCCGGCTTGAAGGACCAGGGGACGAAGGCGGTGAAGCCGCCGTGCTCGTCCTGCAGCTCGCGGATCGCGTCGAGATGGTCGAGGACGTCCTCCGGCTGCTCCACGTGGCCGTACATCATGGTGGCGGTGGACCGGAAGCCCTGGCGGTGCGCCTCCCGGTGCACCTCGAGCCACGCGCCCGGCCCGCCCTTCTTGGGCTCGATCCGCTTACGCACTCGCTCGGAGAGCACCTCGGCCCCGCCCCCCGGAATGCTCGTCTGCCCGGCCCGCTTGAGCAGGCTCAGCACCTCGGGGACCGGCTTGCCCGCCACGTCCGACATGGTGCGGATCTCGGAGGCGCTGAAGAAGTGCGGGGTGACCGACGGGAAGCGCCGCCGGGTCTCGCGCACCAGCTCGAGGTAGTACTCGAGCGGGAGCGCCGGGTTGTGGCCGCCCTGGAGCAGCACGGTGGTCGCGCCCTCGCGGGCCGCGAACTCCACCTTGGTCAGCACCTCGTCCACCGTCAGCGTGTAGGCTTCCTTGTCGCCGGGCCGGCGGTAGAAGGCGCAGAACTGGCAATCGGTGATGCAGACGTTCGTGTAGTTCGGGTTGGTGTCGATGACGAACGTCACCCGACGCTCCGGGATGCGGCGGAACCGCGCCTCCTGGGCCACGCTGCCCAGGTCGAGCAGCGGCGCCTCGGTGAGGAGCCAGAGTCCGTCCTCGCGGTCGAGGCGCGTCCCCGCTTCCGCCTTGGCCTGGATGCGGCTCAGCATGGGAGCGGCCCGAGCTGCGCGCGCAGCCTCACGAACTCGGCGGCGCCCTTGTCCTCGTCGGGGCCCAGCCGGAAGGCGAAGTTGCGCAGGTACGACTCGACCTGCGCGGCGGTCCAGCCCAGGTCGGCGTGGGTCGCGGCGATCTCGGGCAGGGCGGCCATCCCGCGGTCGAGCGCGGCGTCGAGCGCCTGCTCGAAGGCGCGCCGCTCGCGGGCCGGGACGCGGGAGGCCACCGCCCAGCGCGCGAACACGAAGGGCAGCCCCGTCCAGTCGCGCCACTCGAGCCCGAGGTCGGTGACGTGCCGGGCGGGCGGACCGCCGGTGAGCCGCCGGATCGCCTGATCGCCGATCAGGAGCTGCGCGTCGCAGGGCTCCTCGGCGGTGACCCAGGCGGCGGGCTCCACCTCGTGGCGGAGGGCCAGCAGGACCCGCAGCAGCTCGACCGACGTCGAGGTCTCACCGGTGATGCCGACCCGGGCCCCGCGCAGGTCCGACAGCGGCCGCTCGGAGAAGACGAGCACGCTGCGGGCGCCGGTGGGGCAGCCGATGCCGTAGGGCAGGGGCGTCAGCTCTGGCTCGATCCGGAGGTAGTCCATCAGGGAGAGCGGACCGGCATCGAGCTCGCCGGCCGCCATCGCTCGACCGAGGAGCCGTGGGATCAGGTCGACGAGCTCCACGCCGGTCAGCCGGTGGAAGAACGGCTCGCAGTTGAGGTACGGGATGCGCCCGATGCGCAGCACGGTCAGCTCCACACCTTCACGACGTTGTACAGCGCGTCGCGCTCGACCGGGATCTTGCCCGCGTCCCGCACCATTCGAAGGATCTGCTCGGTGGCCAGGCCCGCCGGGCTGGCCGCCTGCGCCATGTGGGCGATCTTCTCGTCCTCGAGCGTGCCGTTGACGTCGGAGGCGCCGAAGTGGAGCGCCAGCGAGGCGGTGGCCTCGCCGATCATCACCCAGTACGCCTCGATGTGCGGGAAGTTGTCCAGCAGCAGCCGCGAGACCGCGATCGTCCGCAGGTCGTCGGTCGGCGGGGTCTGGCGCGGCACCAGCTTGGTGGTCCCGGTCTGGTAGGACAGGGGGATGAAGGTGATGAAGCCCCCGGACTTGTCCTGCTGCTGCCGCAGCCGGCGCAGGTGGTCCACCCGCTCCTCCATCGTCTCCACGTGGCCGTACAGCATGGTCGCGTTGGTCTTGATCCCGAGCGCGTGGGCGATGCCGTGGATCTCACACCACCGGTCGGCGTCGGCCTTGCCGGTGAAGTGGAGCAGCTTCTGGAGCCGCCGTGAGAAGACCTCGGCCCCGCCCCCGGGCATCGAGTGAAGCCCCGCGGCCTTGAGCCGGGCGAGGGCGTCGACCGGCTCGATCTTCCAGCGCCGCCAGAAGTAGTCGATCTCGGCCGCGGTGAAGGCCTTGATCTGGGTTTCCGGCCGGGCGTTGTGGATGGTCTGGATCAACCGCTCGAAGTACTCGAAGGGCCAGTCCGGGTGATGGCCGCCCACGATGTGCGCCTCGCGGGTGCCCGGCTTGATCATGTTCAGCACGTCCTCGATCGTGTTCTCGAACGCGCCCTCCTCGCCCTTCTTGCG